>JAYVYM010000307.1:0-8218 GCA_043784245.1 Frankiales bacterium | reverse complement strand
GTCATCATGCTTGGGCTTTCTTGGGCCTTCCTGGGACGGCCTCCGGTCCAGCCGCGGTGCCTCGGGCCGGGAGCCGGGGAAAGGCCAGGGAGCACCAGCTCAAAGGTCGCCCCTGCGTGAGCGGGGGCGATCCTGAGCAGACCGCCGTGCCGGCTCGCGACGTCGCTGCAGAGCGCGAGCCCGAGGCCGTAGTGGGCCCGACCTGCACGCTGCCCCCCGGAGCGGAACCGGGCGAACACGTCGCCCGCGGGCACCCCCGGGCCGGTGTCGCTCACCGAGATGGTGACCGTTCTGAGGCCGGTGATGGTCCGGACGTGCACCTGTCCGCCGGCCGGTGTGTGGTCGATGGCGTTGTCGACCAGCGACAGGACGGCGCGGCGTAGCGCAGGGGCGGAGCCGAGCAC
Organism: Frankiales bacterium; assembly: GCA_043784245.1. Taxonomy (GTDB): domain Bacteria; phylum Actinomycetota; class Actinomycetes; order Mycobacteriales; family SCTD01; genus JAYVYM01. The sequence continues at coordinate 7,814 of JAYVYM010000307.1, read as the reverse complement.
CCGGGCCGGACCGTCCCCGGTCTCGCAATCCAGCGCTACCCCGGCCGCGCCGGCGTGCGCGCCGGCGCTGTCCACGACAGCCCGTACGAGCGGGGCGACATCCGTCGGCTGCTGCACGGAGGTGCCACCGGGGTCGGCTGCGACCAGCAGATCATCGACGACCTCCCCGAGCCGCTGGACGTCGTGGACCACGCCCCGGGAGTCGCCGAGCACGGACGGGTCGAGGCTGCTGGACTGCACGGCGCGGTCGAGCAGCTGCGCGCGGGTGCTGAGCAGCGTCAGAGGTGTCCGGAGCTCGTGGCTGGCATCGGCGACGAAGGCGCGCTGCAGCGTGAGCGCATCAGCCAGCGGCCGCACCGCCCGCCGGCCGAGCAGGACGCCCAATGCGACCGAGAAAACCAGGGCCAGCAGGGACGCGCCCGCCATCGCCTGCAGTAGCCGGCTGCGCTGGCGATGGTCCGAGGTGAGGTCGAGGACGACTTGGACGGGCTCCCCGTCGCGGACCTGGGTGCCCACCCGGTAGTCCCGGCCCTGTGCGCCGGGCAGGTCGCGCAGTGCGACGGCGCCGGTGGACGTGGCGCGCAGCTCCGCGAGCGCCGGGTCCAGGCTGCTTGGCAGGCCCGGTGAGCTCGAGGTCACGCCGCCGCGGGACAGCACGAGCCAGGCGCCGGGCGGGGGGTCGACGACGTCGTCTGCGGTCGCGAGCGCGGTCCTGAGCTCCGCATTCCCGGCCTCGCTCTGCCCCCTGACGACCACCAGGGTCACCAGCGAGACCAGCATCAGCATGGCCAGCGCGACCAGCCCGGCGACCTGCAGCGCGAGGCGGCGGGTCGCGCGACCCACCAGGAGCAGGTCGCCACGCGGTTGCTCCGGGCCGCTCACGCCGTACCCAGTCGATAGCCCAGGCCACGCACCGTGGAGATGACGTCGCGGCCGAGCTTGCGACGGCAGTAGTGCACGTAGGTGTCGACCGCGTTGTCGGACCCCGCGGAGTCAAAGACCCGCTCAAGCAGGTCCCGTCGGCTGAAGACCTGCCTCGGGCGTGCGGCAAGGACACCGAGCAGTGCCGCCTCGCGCGCGGAGAGCTCGACGTCGGGACCGCCCGCCCGCCGTACGGTGCGTTCGGCGAGGACCAGCTCGCCGCCGGGCACCGTCAGTACCTGCGCCGTGTCGGTATGTCGTCGCAGCAGCGCCCGCAACCGGGCGAGGAGCTCGGCGAGTTCGAAGGGCTTGGTGAGGTAGTCCTCCGCACCGGCGTCCAGGCCGTCGACGCGGTCCTGCGTCGTCCCGCGGGCGGACAGCACCAGCACCGGGGTCTCGAGGCCGCTGGCGCGCAGCCTCGCCACGAGGTCCAACCCCTCGATCGCGGGCAGGCCCCGGTCCACGACCAGGACGTCGAAGCGGCGGGTCAGCGCCAGGTGCAGGCCGCGCTGGCCGTCGCCCGCGACCGTCACGTCGTACCGCTCCCCCGTGAGCACCCGCTCGAGCAGCTCGGCCAGACCGGCGTCGTCCTCGATGAGCAGGACCGAGGCGGCGGCGAGCTGTTGAGGCATGCACCCATGGTGGTGCCCGACTGTGGCGGGGCGCGAGTCGACCTGCGCAGCGCCGGTCAGACGATCCCGGGTGCGGTCAGACGGTCTCGGGACCGTCCCACCGCAGGTAGACCATGCTTGCGTCGTCCCGCAGCCGGTTCGTCTGGTGGGTGGTGGCTGAGCGGACCAGCCGGCGCAGCACCTCCGGCGGCGCGCACCCCGACAGGTGCTCGCGCCCCAGCAGGTCGCGCAGCCGGTCCTCGCCGAAGTACTCGCCGTCCGGACCGTCGGCGTCGATGACGCCGTCGGTGTAGAGCAGCACGCCGTCGCCGGGCTCGAGCGCCACCTCGATGACCTCCCCGACGACGGGGGCGATCTCGCTCATCCCCAGCGGTGCGCCCTGCAGCACGGCGACCTCCGGCAGCGTTGCGCCGCGACGTACGTGCAGCGGCTGCGGATGCCCGCACGCCGTCCAGGTCAGCCGACCGGTCGCCACGTCGAGCCGCGCGAGCAGGGCGGTCGTGAACGCCGGGTCGCCGGGGTAGGTCCGGACGGCCGCGTCGATGCTGACTGCGAGCTGCTGCAGCCCCTCGGACTCGCGCCGGCCGTTGCGGTACGCCCCGAGGGTCAGCGACCCGAGCACCGCGCTCTGCAGCCCGTGGCCGACCGCGTCGAAGATCGCCACGTCGAGCTGACCGGAGTTGAGGGCGTAGTCGAAGCAGTCGCCACCGACCTCGTACGCCGGCTCGAGCAGCCCAGCAACGGTCGTCCCCGCGGCGGTGAACGACAACGGTGGCAGTAGCGACCACTGCATCTCTGCCGCCAGGCCCATATCCTTGCGGCGTCGGAGCAGGTGCGGCAGATCGGTGTAGCGCGCGCTGGCCAGCACCAGGTGCGCGGCTGCGAAGCCGAGCTCCACACAGAAGTACTCGATGTCGGCGTCCCACTCCGGGAGCGTCATCGACAGCACCCCGAGTTGGTCGGCCCGCTCCATCATCGGTACCCACACGTGCCAGCCGTCGTCGCGCTGCGCCGCCAGCGGCGTGTTGGACCGGTACGCCCGACCGGCCATCGTCCCGTCGACCGCGGCCGACTCGACGCGGCCACCGTGCGGGAGCGTGTCCGGGTGCGGGACGAGCGTGACGTGCTCGTAGTCGATCAGGAAGAGCACGACGTCGAAGCCGCCGAGCTCGGCCACCGCCATCGACAGGGTGTCGACGAGGTCCCCCGGGTCGGCGGTCTGCGCCGCGCGCAGCAGCCGGCCGATCGGCCGGTGCAGCGGGTCTACAGCAGGCATCCGCCCCCCTCGATTGAGGACAGTGTCGCGTGTCCGGGCACACTGCCGATGTGCCGCACCCCAGCCATAGCGATTCCATCGTTGTCGCCTGCTCGCCCGAGAAGCTCTACGACCTGGTGTCTGACGTGACCCGCACCGGGCAGTGGAGCCCGGTCTGCCGGGCCTGCTGGTGGGACGCCGGAGCGGGGCCGCGGGTCGGCAGCTGGTTCACCGGTCGCAACCAGACGCCGATCCGGGTGTGGGAGACCCGGTCGCAGGTCGCCGTCGCCGAGCGCGGGCGCGAGTTCGCCTTCGTCGTGGGCGGGTCCTGGGTCCGCTGGGGCTTCACCTTCGAAGCGGTCGAAGGGGGCACCCGGCTCACCGAGTCGTGGCAGTTCCTGCCCGCGGGCATCGCGAGGTTCCAGGAGGTGTACGGCGACGGCGCGCCGGCGCAGATCGTCGACCGGACACAGGTCGCACACCGCGGCATCCCCGTGACGCTGGCCGCGATCAGGAAGATCGCGGAACCCGGCTGAGCCGCGCCGGCAGGCGTATCGTGGGCCTTGCTGAGTAGCAGCCGACCCGGGTCGGGGCCGCCGCGCACCGTCGTCGAGGTCCCGTTGAGCACGTCGTTCAACGCCGGGTACTACCGGGACCTCCGCTGGGAGCTTCCATGTCACGTCACCCGAATGCCACGCCATGACCGTCTCACGACTGGATGTCCATCTCTTGAGCGCCGGCGTCGAGCGGAGCGGCCTACGCCTGCCGGACGAACAGGCTGACCGGGTTGTCCGGGTGCTCAACAGCTGTTGCGCCGGCCGGCGGTCCGACACCCGCTTGGGCGCCGGCGCCGTGATCGACAGGGCACCCGCGACGCAGCTGCGCTGAGCGCAGTCGAGGTCGCCGCCCGCGAGGGCGAGACCGGTTCCGGAGCTCGCGTAGGAATCGACGCTGACGGCCACGCTGCTTGCGGGAGGTGGGACGGGACGGCCGAGCCCTGACGGGCCGTCCCCGACAGCTCGCCGACGTACCCGCCGCGTTGACATCAGGCTGACGATGGCGCCCGCCATCTTCCGCAGACAGGCGTGCTCCTGGGCGGGCAGAAACCGGATCCGACCGGGTGGTTCGCGGCGGGCGGCCCCGCAGCGATATTGTTCTCAACATGCGAGTTGGTCGAGGAGGACGAGTGCGGCTGCGTCAGGCGCAGGACGGCGCGCCCGGGTGGCCCGCCAGTACGCGGAGCAGGAGTCATCGATGAGCGTGCTGGACCGGTTCTCGCTCGAGGGCAAGGTCGCGGTCGTGACCGGGGCGTCCTCCGGGCTCGGCGTGGCGTTCGCCCGGGCACTGGCCGAGGCGGGTGCCGACCTTGCGCTCGGTGCCCGCCGCGTAGAAAAGCTCGAAGAGACGGCCGCCCTGGTGCGGGCCGCCGGCCGGCGCAGCATCGAGGTCGCCACCGACGTGTCGCGCCAGCCCGACTGCCAGGCGCTGCTGGACGAGGCGATGGCGGCGTACGGCAAGGTCGATGTCCTGGTCAACAACGCCGGCATCGGCACCGCCGTGCCCGCTACCCGGGAGACCGTCGAGCAGTTCGAGCGGGTCATCGACGTGAACCTGAACGGCTGCTACTGGATGGCGCAGGCCTGCGGCCGGGTCATGCAGCCGGGCAGTAGCATCATCAACATAAGTAGCGTGTTGGGCCTCACGACCGCCGGGCTGCCGCAGGCCGCCTACGCCGCGAGCAAGGCGGGCCTGATCGGGCTGACCCGCGACCTGGCCCAGCAGTGGGGTGCACGCAAGGGCATTCGGGTCAACGCGTTGGCACCGGGCTTCTTCGTCTCCGAGATGAGCGACCAGTACGCCCCCGGGTATCTCGACCAGATGATGACCAGGGTGCCGATGGGCCGCACGGGCGACCCCGAAGAGCTCGCTGCGGCCCTGGTCTTCCTCGCCAGTGCCGCCGGCGCGTACGTCACCGGCCAGACCCTCGCGGTCGACGGTGGGCTGACCATCACCTGACGGCGGCTACCAGAGCTCGATCGAGCCGATGAAGATCCGGGCGACATCGTCCTCGGTGACCTCGCGGGGCGCCACGGCCAGGATGCGCTGCTGCTTCATGGTGCCCTCGACCAGGTCGTCGACGTCGTCCCTGCCGTACCCGACGCCGCCGATGCCATTGGGGATGCCGATGTCCCGCATCAGCGCGAGCAGAGCAGAGGGCAGCTGCTCGGCCGGATCATCGGTGCGGGCCAGGTCGGGCGCGAGCAGCGACGCCGCGCGCAGGTGCCGTTCCGGAGAGGCCTGGAAGGTGAACCGGAAGGCCTCCGGCGCCGTGAGCGAGACCGACATCCCGTGCGGGACCATCGGCTCGGCGCCGGGGTAGCCGGCCGGGTGGTAGTCCTTGACGCGGCCGGCGATCGGGTAGGCGTTGGCGTGCGGGATGTGTACGCCGGCATTGCCGAAACCCATCCCCGCAAAGGTCGCCGCCATCGCCATGTCCATCCGGGCGGCTTCGTCGTCGCCGTCGCGCACGCAGGTCCGGAAGGAGGTGGCCAGCAGGGTCAGCGCCTTCTCCGACCACATGTCGGCGACCGGGTTGGCGCCGCAGTACGGGACCCGCTGCTCGGCGGTCTTCCTCGCAAATGCGGTGTACGGCTTGGCGGTGTAGCTCTCCAGCGCATGGCACAGGATGTCCATGCCGGAGGCGGCGGTCACCAGGGCCGGTTGGGTGCGGGTCAGCCGGGGGTCGACGACGGCCAGCGTCGGCCGCAGCCGGGCGTGGCTGATGCCGGTCTTGACCTTCAGCGCCAGCACGTCCATGACGCAGATGGTCGTGCTCTCCGAGCCGGTGCCGGTCGTGGTGGGTACGGCCACCAGCGGCTTGAGCGGCAGGCTCGGCGCACGACCACCGCCCACCGGCTTGTTGATGTAGTCCATCAGCTCACCGGGGTTGGTGGTGAGCAGGTTGATGGCCTTGGCGGTGTCGATGCTCGAGCCGCCACCGACCGCCACATAGGCATCCCAGGGTCCGCTGGCCTTCGCGGCGTCGATCGCCTGCTGCAGGCTCTCGTCGGTGGGCTCGACATGAACGCCGTCCCAGACCTGCGCCTCGACGCCGTACGCCCGCATCGCATCCGCGACCCGCTGCGGCGAACCGGTGGCCGAGACACCCGCATCGGTGACCACCAGCACCCGCTTGGCGCCCAGCGCGGCGAGGTCGAAGCCGATCTCCTCACTGGCGCCGGGGCCGAACTTGAGGCTCGGTGAGCCGTAGGTGAAGACCGCATCGTGCGGGTACCCGGCGTCGTGGGCGGAGCCGGCCGTCATGTCCGCAGCTCGCGGCGCAGGATCTTGCCGGTGACGGTCTTGGGAAGCTCGTCGATCAACACCACGCTGCGCGGGTACTTGTACGCCGCCATCCGCTCCTTGCAGTGCGCGATCAGCTCCTCTGGGGTCGCCGTGGCGCCTGCCTTCAGGCTGACGAAGGCCTTGACCGTCTCGCCGCGCTTCTCGTCCGGGACTCCCACGACTGCCGACTCGCGTACAGCGGGGTGCTCGGCAAGGACGTCCTCGACCTCGCGCGGCCACACCTTGTAGCCCGACGCGTTGATCATGTCCTTCTTACGGTCGACGATGAAGACCCATCCCTCGGGGTTCATGAAGCCGACGTCTCCGCTCTTCAGCGCCCCGCCCGGCAGGTTGGCGGCCGTCTCCTCGGGCTTGCCCCAGTAGCCGGCGATGACCTGCGGACCGTCGGCGACGATCTCGCCCACCTCGCCGATCGGCAGGTCCGTACCGTCGTCGGACTGGATCCGGACGATGGTGTTCGGCGCGGGTACGCCGACCGACAGCGCGCCGGAGGTCGGATCGACCGGGGACGGCGAGCCGAACGGCGTGACCGTCATCGGCGAGGTCGTCTCGGTCAGCCCGTAGGCGTTGTGGACCTGCGTACCCGTGGCGTCCAGGAACGCCTTCTCCGCGGTCGGTGAGATCGCCGCGCCACCGGAGTAGATCGAGGTGAGGGAGGCGAAGTGGTCCTTTGTGAAGCCCGGGGCGTTGAGCAGCGCGCTGAAGGCGGTGATGGCGCCGATGGTGAATGTCGGCCGGTGCTCGAGCAGGGCGTCCAGGACGACCTGCGGCTCGAAGCGGTAGGCAAGCACCAGCGGCGCCGGCGCCAGCATGCTCACTGCGACGTGCCCGATCAGCCCGGTGATGTGAAACAGCGGCGCGATCCCGAGGATCGGGCCGGCGCCGTCGACGTGCACCCAGTCGCGATAGACCTGCGCGGTGAACACGACATTGCGGTGCGTGTTCATGGCCCCCTTGGGCACGCCAGTCGTGCCGGAGGTGTAGGTCAGGAAGGCGATGTCGTCGGCGGTGAGTGTCACCGGTGGCGGGATCTCGCCGCGGTGCTGCTCGATGAGCTCGCCGAAATCGGTGGTGCCCTCGTGGCGCTGCCTGGTCATGCCCTTGAACAAGCGCTCGTCCGCGCGGGTCTGGTGGTCCAGCTCGCTGGTGGTCAGCACCAGCTCCACGTCGGTGTCGGGGACGACCTGCCGGCCGATCTCGTCGTACAGCGACTCGAGGGCCACCAGCACCTTCGCGCCGGAGTCCTTGAGCAGGTAGGACAGCTCGCGCACCCGGCTCATCGGGTTGATGGACACCATCACCCCGCCGGCCTTCCAGGTGGCCACCATCGAGATGACGAACTGCGGCACGTTCTGCAGGTAGACGGCCAACCGGTCGCCGCGGGTGAAGCCGCCGGCAAGCAGCGCGCTGGCCAGGGCGTCGCTCTGCTCGTCGAGCTCACGGCGGGTGATGACGCCGTCGAAGTAGCGGATCGCCTCGGCGGACGGGTCCTCGGCCACGCCGGCCCTGAACATGTCCAGCGCGTTCTCGAACTCGATCGGGTAGTCGGGCGCCTGGTCGCCGTACAGCGCGAGCCAGGGGCGGTCGTCGTACGTGCTCATCGGGCTCCTACTTGATGACGACGGGGTTGACCGGCGAGC
>JAYVYM010000306.1:0-3126 GCA_043784245.1 Frankiales bacterium | reverse complement strand
AGTGCCGGCTCCCTCAGCCTGCCCCAGCGCGACGACCTGATGCGGGTGCACCCGCAGGCACCGGTGTCCCGAGGAGCAGCGGGCCGCCGATCGCGATGACGGCGGCAAGCACTGCGAGCAGGCCGAGCGCGATCGGCAGCGACAAGGCGGCGCTGAGCAGCCCCACCAGGAGCGGACCGACGACGAACCCGGTGTAGCCGCACGCCGTCACCAGAGCCAGGTCGGCGCCCTGGCGCCCGGGCAGGCTGCGCGCACCGACGACCGACAGCAGCGTCGGGGCGAGCACCGAGACGCCGGCGCCAGCCAGGACGTCACCTGCCAACGCGAAGCCGGGCGTCGGCGCGAACGCCAGCCCGAGTACGCCGCCGAAGGTCAGCAGGCCGCCCGTCCGGACCACTGCGGCGTCCCTGCCGGCCCGGAAAAGGGCGTGCGCGCCGAACCGACCGGCGGCCATGGCGCCGGCGAACAGCCCGGGGCCCAGCCCGCTGACCCAGGGCGGCGCGCCGAGCGTGCGCTCCAGGTGCAGGGCGCTCCAGGACTGCACCGCGTCCTCGAGAAGGAAAGACGCGGCCACCACTGCTCCCAGGCCGAGCAGCACGGGTGCCAGGCGCCGTCGGCCGCCGGCCAACGCCTCGACCGTGGGGGCGCGCCGGTACTGCGGTTGCACCAGCGCCGCAGCCGCCACGCCCACGGCCGTGACACCCAGCACCAGGGGCGGTCGGGCGCCGAGCTCGCGGGCCCACCCGGTCAGCACGGCCCCGAGCAGCACTCCGACCGAGAAGCAGCCGTGCGCGGCCGCCATCAGCCGGTCACCCTCCATCCGCTCCCAGGCCGCAGTGGCGGTGTTGATGACGACGTCGAGCACGCCGGTGGCGGCCCCGAGCAGGAGCAGGCCGCCTACCAGGGCCACCGGCGAGCCGGCAACGCCGAGCAGCGCCCCGACCGCGGCGAACGCCAGCAGCACCCGCGGCAGCAGGCCCCGGGGGCCCGAACGGTCCACGAGCCGACCGGCGAACGGCATGGCCGGCAGCGCGGCGACGGCCACGGCGCCGAGCGCGAGCCCGAGCGCGCCATCGCCGAGACCGGCTCGCTCGCGTATGTCTGGGAGCACCGCGGACCAGCTGCCCCAGAAAAGGCCGAAGGCGGCGAAGGCCAGCAGCAGACCGCGCCGCTCTCGCCGGGCCGACGGATCGACGGACCTGGGCGGGACAACGGTCAACGCGACTGGGCGCGCCAGGAGGCGTGCAGGCTGGCGTAGACGCCGGGGACAGCAACCAGGTCGGCGTGCGAGCCGCGCTGCACGACGACGCCGCGGTCGACGACCAGCACCTCATCGGCAGCCTCAGCGGTCGAGAGCCGGTGGGCGATCGCGATGCTGGTTCGACCCCGGCTGAGCGAGTCGAGCGCGCGCTGCAGCCGTACCTCGGTGGCCGGGTCGACGGCGCTGGTGGCCTCGTCGAGCACCAGCAGGTCGGGGTCGGCGACAAACGCCCTGGCGACCGCGACCAGCTGCCGCTCGCCCACCGACAGCGACTCACCGCGCTCGCCGACCGGCGTCGCGGCGCCCAGCGGCAGGCCGGCCAGCCAGTCGCCAAGGCCGAGCTCGGCAAAGGCCAGGTCGACGCCGGCGTCGGACAACCCCGGCCGGCCGTAGCGGACGTTGTCGGCGACGGTGGCGTCGAACAGGAAGCCGTCCTGGGGGACCATGACGACCCGGCTGCGCAGCGAGCCGAACTCGACCTCCGCCAGCGGGACGCCGGAGAGCAGCACCTGCCCGCGGGTCGGATCCATCAGCCGGGTCAGCAGCTTGGCGAACGTCGTCTTCCCGCTGCCGGTCTCCCCGACCACGGCGACGCGGGTCTGCGGTGCGATCGACAGGTCGACGTCGCGCAGCACCTCCGGGCCCCCGGGGTAGGCGAACGAGACGTGCGAGAAAGCCACCGAGACCGGGCCGGGCGGCAACGGCCGACCGGGCTCCGGGTCTCCCACGTCGGTCGGGGTGTCGAGGACGCCCAGGACGCGGCGCATGCCGGCAACGGCGTTCTGGGCCTCGTTGAGGACCTCGGTGGCGATCTGGACGGGCTGCACGAACAGTGTGACGAGGAACAGAAAGCCCACGAGTCGGCCCGGTGTGATGTGCCCGCCGACCCCCAGCAGCACCCCGACGACAACGACCGCCGCGTTGGCCAGCGCCGCGGTGAGCTCACCCGCGGAAAACGTCACCGCAGCAAGGGTCTGCGCCCGCACCTGCGCGGTCTTCGCGAGGTCGACGGCTTCGTCGACACGGACCGCGGTGCGCTCCTCGACGGCGTGCGCCCGGATGACCGGCGCACCGACAACCGACTCGGCGACCGCACCGAGCATCGCGCCGACCCGCTCGCGGACCACCCGGTAGGCCGCCTGAAGGCGCTCCTGCAGGTGTCGGACAGCCAGGAACAGCGGCAGGAAGCACGCGTACACCAGCAGCGTCAGCTGCCAGGACCAGAACAACATCAGCCCGGTCGCGAGCAGCATCTGCGCGACGGACACGACGATCAGCAGGCCGCCCCACTGCATGAAGGTGCTGATGGTGTCGACGTCGCCGGTGACCCGCGAGACCAGCGAGCCGCGCCGCTCGGCAGCCTGGTGCAGCACCGACAGGTCGTGCACCCGACGAAAGGCGCTGATCCGCAGGGCGGCCAGGCCGTTCTCGGTGGTGCGGTACAGCCGGACGTTCATCCGGTAGCTGGCGAAGGCCGTCACAAGCACGGCGACCCCGGCCAGCAGGACGGCGCGGCGGACCAGGGCGGTGTCCGGCGTAGGCCCGGACAGTCCCTGGTCGATCGTCTGCTGCACCGCGACCGGTACGACGACCCGGCCGGCGGTGGCAAGCAGCGCCAGCAGCAGCGTGCCGACGAGCCCTTCGCGAAACTCCGGGGCCAGCCGTATGCCGTGCAGCAGCGTCGCGCCGGCGCCCCGCTGCTGCGCGCCGGCGTCCACCCCGGACACCCGCCCGGTCGTCGCGATACTCACGCCGGCACCTCGGCATCGGCTGGAGCCTCGGCGAGCGCAACGCGCTCGGCCTCCGCCCGCGCGTACGCCGTGACCAGGTCGCGGTAGCCCGGCGAACGCTCCGCGAGCTCGGTG
>JAYVYM010000305.1:0-4291 GCA_043784245.1 Frankiales bacterium | reverse complement strand
GCCCCCGCGAGCGCGACAGGGTTCCGAGCCCGGGCTCACCGCGAACTTGCAGTCCTGCGCACCGGCCTTTCTGAGCCGTGTTCCTGCAGGTGCACGCTGTGCTTGACTCGCAGATGGACGACTGTGGCGTCGCTGACAGGGGACGCGCCCACCGCTCCGGGACGACGCGAGTCGTCTGACCGGACCTGGCACCCGAGGTGACATGGCTCTGCTCGAGGTCGACGGGCTCTCCGTCTCCTTCCGCACCGATGACGGCGTGGTGCGCGCCGTCCAGGACCTGTCCTTCTCGGTGGATGCGGGTAAGACGCTGGGTATCGTCGGCGAGTCCGGCTCGGGCAAGAGCGTCAGCACCCAGACGATCATGGGGTTGACCCGGGGGGCGCAGATCACCGGCCGGGCGCTGTTCGAGGGCCGTGACCTGCTGACGATGTCCGACAGCGACCTGCAGAAGCTGCGCGGCAACGAGATCGCGATGATCTTCCAGGACCCGCTGTCGAGCCTGCACCCGCACTACACCGTGGGCAAGCAGATCGAAGAGGTCGTGCGGGCGCACACCGATCAGAGCCGCAAGCAGGCCCGGGCCCTGGCGATCGACCTGCTGGGGCGGGTCGGGATCCCGGAGCCGCACCGCAGGGTCGACGACCGGCCCCACCAATTCTCCGGCGGGATGCGCCAGCGGGCCATGATCGCGATGGCGCTGACGCTGAATCCCAAGCTGATCATCGCCGATGAGCCGACGACGGCGCTCGACGTGACGGTGCAGGCGCAGATCCTGGACCTGCTCGCCGGCCTGCGCAACGACTACAACGCCGCCCTGGTCATGATCACCCACGACCTGGGCGTGATTGCCGAGATCGCCGACGACGTGATGATCATGTACGCCGGCAAGAGCATCGAGTTCGCCGACCGACACACCGCCTACTACCAGCCGCACCATCCGTACACCAAGGGGTTGATCGAGTCGATCCCGTCCTACGGCGGGGCGCGTGAGCGGCTGAGGCCGATCCCGGGCGCGCCACCGTCGATGATCCAGCTGCCGACCGGCTGTTCATTCCATCCGCGCTGCAGCTACGTGATGGATCAGTGCCTGACCGAGGTGCCCCCGCTGCGCGACGTCGCGGTCGGCCAGCGGCACCGGTCGGCCTGCTGGCTGCCGACGGGGGAGGTGGGCTTCGGCGCCGACGTCGAGCAGCGTCGGGTGCGCGAGGCGGCCGCCAAGCGACCCACCGCCGAGAACGTCGCCCTGGCCGCCGCAGCGGTCGGCGTCACCGTGGAGCAGGAGCTCGCCGGCCTGGCGTCCGCGCCGGACAGTGCGGTCATCGAGGAGCTGGTCAAGCAGGCTGACGCGCTGGAGCCGCAATCTCCTCGTCCGGGGGGCAGTGTCCGCAGCCCGTTCGCCCCTGAGGAGGCCGGCCGATGACCGCGCCGGCGGCTTCGCCCGCCCCGCCCTCCACGGGCTCCGATGTCCTGGTCCGCATCGAGGGTGTCGTCAAGCACTTCCCGATCAAGAGCGGCCTGATCCTGCAACGCGAGGTCGGCCAGGTGCACGCCGTCGACGGCGTCGACCTGGAGATCCGGCGGGGCGAGACGCTCGGCCTGGTGGGGGAGAGCGGCTGCGGCAAGTCGACCTTGGCCCGGCTGCTCACCGGGCTCTATCCGGTCACCGCCGGCACGATCACTTTCGAGGGCCAGGACATCAGCCGGCTCACGCGCAGGCAGATGCAGCCGTTCCGGCGCGAGATCCAGATGATCTTCCAGGATCCGTACGGCTCGCTGAACCCGCGCCGACGGGTCGGCTCGATCATCGGTGACCCGTACGACATCCACCACGTCGCCGAGGGTGAGGACCGCAAGCGCCAGGTGCAGGAGCTGATGGAGGTCGTCGGCCTCAACCCTGAGCACTACAACCGGTTTCCAGCGGAGTTCTCCGGTGGTCAGCGGCAGCGCATCGGGGTGGCCCGGGCGCTCGCCCTCAAGCCCAAGCTGATCGTCTGCGACGAGCCGGTCTCGGCCCTGGACGTGTCCATCCAGGCGCAGGTCATCAACCTGCTGGCCGATCTGCAGCGGGAGTTCGGGCTGACGTACCTGTTCATCGCGCACGACCTGTCGGTTGTCCGGCACGTCTCCAACCGGGTCGCGGTGATGTACCTGGGCAAGGTCGTCGAGCAGGCACCCGCAGACGACCTCTACCTGACCCCGAGGCACCCGTACGCCGGTGCGCTGCTGTCCGCGGTGCCGCTACCGGATCCGGAAGCCGCGGGCAGCAAGACCAGGGTGCGGCTGCGCGGCGACGTGCCGTCGCCGATCAACCCGCCATCGGGTTGCCGGTTCCACCCGCGCTGCCCCAAGGCTCGGCAGGACTGCGTGGACGTCGAGCCGCAGCTCCGGCCGGTGCTCGGCGACGCCCCGGATCACATCACCGCCTGCCACCATCCCGTGGCCGACGGTGAGGACCTGGCGCTCGCCGTCCCCGAGATCGAGCAGCCGGACCAGAACCTGAGGAAGCAACCATGACGCAGACCCTGACCGACGTGGTGGGCCCCCACGAGGAGTCCGCGCCGCTGCCCACGGTCTCCAGCGAGCGGATCGAAGGCCGCACCCCGCTGCAGCTGGCCTGGCGCCGCATCCGGCGCGACAAGGTGGCCCTCACCTGCGTGCTGTTCATCGTGTTCCTGATCCTGGTGGCGGTCTTCGCCCCGCTGTTCTGCAAGCTCATCGGGCAGGACCCCTACACCCAGGACCGCACCGGTAGCGGGCTGACGTCCGACGGCATCCCGGTCGGGCCCAGCGCCGCGCACTGGCTGGGCACCGACCAGGTGGGTCGGGATGTGCTCGCCCGCATCATCTACGGTGCCCGGATCAGTCTCGAGGTCGGCCTGCTCGCCACGGCCTTCTCGGTGCTGCTCGGGCTCGTGATCGGCATCCTGGCCGGTTACTACGGCGGTCGCACGGATACCTTCCTCTCGCGCTTCATGGACGTCGTCCTGAGCTTCCCCTTCATCCTGACAGCGCTGAGCATCGTCTCGGTCACGGGTCCGAGTCTGTGGGTGACGATTCTGGTGATCTCGTTCTTCACCTGGAGCAGTGTCGGTCGCATCATCCGCGGCCAGGTGCTGTCGCTGCGGGAGCGAGAGTTCGTCGAGGCGGCCCGCTCGCTCGGGGCGACCGATCTTCGGATCATGCGGGTGGACATCCTGCCCAACCTGGTGGCGCCGCTGCTGGTGTACTCGACCCTGCTCATCCCGGTCAACATTGTCTCAGAGGCCACGTTGTCCTTCCTCGGCCTCGGCGTGCCGATCCCGACGGCCACCTGGGGCGAGATGCTCTCGAACTCCGCGGGCGGGTTGTACAAGGTGGCCTGGTGGTATCTGCTGTTCCCCTCGCTGGCTCTGCTGGCCACGACGCTGGCCTTCAACCTGCTCGGTGACAGCCTGCGAGACGCCCTCGACCCGCGCGCCGACCGCGTGCTCGCGAAGAAGTAGGAGCCGAGGATGCCCCGCTTCCTGGTTCGCCGCATCCTGTTCGGTGCGCTGGTCATGCTCATCGTGAGCCTGGCCGTCTTCATCCTGTTCTTCGTGGCCAGCGACCCGGCCGCGGCGTTCTGTGGCCGCACCTGCACGCCGCAGCGCCTACTGCTCATCAAGACCCGGCTCGGCCTGGACCGCAGCTACGTTGCCCAGTACGGCTCCTTCGTCTGGCAGCTGCTGCACGGCAACCTGGGCTACTCCTTCGCCAGCCAGGTCTCCGTCAACAGCAAGATTGCCGGGGGCCTCGCGGCAACGACGTCCCTGGCGCTGGGCTCCGCCGTGCTGTGGCTGCTGATGGGTGTCCCGATCGGCATCACGGCGGCGACCAAGCCGCGCAGCGTGCGTGACCGGCTGTCGACCGTGTTCGCGCTGACCGGCCTGTCGCTGCCGTCGTTCGTGGTCGGCCTGGTGCTGCTCAACCTGCTGTTCTACCAGCTCACCATCCGCGGCGTGCGGTGGTTCCCGCCCTCGGGCTACGCACCACTCAGCCAGGGCCCGCTCGAATGGGCCCGGCACCTGATCCTGCCGTGGTTCACGCTGGCCTTCATCACCGCGGCGTCGTACGCCCGCCTCACCCGCGGCAGCATGCTCGAGGTGCTGGGCGAGGACTACATCCGCACCGCGCGGGCCAAGGGCCTCTCGGAGCGCAGGGTCATCTACAAGCACGGGCTGCGTAGCGCGCTGACGCCGATCGTGACGCTGCTCGGCATCGATGTCGGGACGCTGCTCGGCGGTACCGTGGTCACGGAGAAGCTCTTCGGCCT
>JAYVYM010000304.1:0-12366 GCA_043784245.1 Frankiales bacterium | reverse complement strand
GCCCCCACCTAGGTGACACGCGGTCGTGTCGTCGTTCGGGCCCGACCGTGGATCTCGGCTCCAACCGGTGTCGCCGCGCCGGGCCGGGGCATCATCGGGCTCGTGCCCCCATCCCCGGTCCCGCCGCGCTCCCCCGTCCTGTCGCCGCCCAGGACCACGCGGCGTAGCGCCTGATGAGGGCGGCGGTGGTCGGCGCCGGCATCTCGGGCACCGCCTGCGCCCGCGCGCTGGTCAGCGGCGGACACCAGGTGACGGTCCTGGACCAGGGGCGGATGCCGGGTGGTCGGCTGGCCAGCCGTCGCCTGCAGGGCCGGCCGGTCGACCTCGGGGCGTCGTACTTCACCGTCGGCGACCAGAGCTTCCAGACGATCGTCGACGACTGGTCCGCACGCGGCCTGGCCCGGCCCTGGACCGACACCTTCGCCTCGATCGACCCCGGCGGCGGGTACGTCGACAAGCCCGGGCCGCTGCGCTGGGGTGCGCCGGGGGGCCTGCGGTCCCTGGTCGAGGACCTGGCCGAGGGGCTGGACATCGAAACGGGCCGCGAGGTCAAGGCCGTCGGCCCCGGGCCGATCGTGGACGGCGAGGCGTACGACGCCGTCGTGCTGGCGATGCCCGACCCGCAGGCACTGCGGCTGCTGGCACCGGGCGACCCGGCGGCGGCGCTGCTGGGTGACCGCGCATGGGAGCCGTCCCTCGCCCTGGCCGCGGGTTTCGAGGAACGCAGCTGGCCGTTTGCCGGCGCCTTCGTGCAGGACGACGATGTGCTGTCGTGGATCGCCGACGATGGCAGCCGGCGCGGTGACGGCGCAGCCGTCCTGGTGGCGCACTCCACGCCCCGCTTCGCGGCGCAGTGGCTGACCGAGCCTGACCAGGCGGGCCCGCCGATGATCGCGGCGCTGCGCGGCCTGCTCGACGTGCCTGCGCCGACCTGGACGTACGTGCAGCGCTGGACGTACGCCAAGCCGGTCGGCACCCGGGATGCGCCGTACGGGCTGGTGGGTGCGGTCGGACTGTGCGGTGATGGCTGGGGCCGGTCGAAGGTCGAGGCCGCCTGGCTCTCCGGCGACGCCCTCGGCCGAGCCCTGTGTGCTCGCTGACGACCGGCACCGACGCCGGCCGCGAGCACCGGACCGTCAGCCGCGACCGGCCATCCGGAGCACCCGGGCCGGCTCGTTGCTGATGATCGCGTCGACGCCGAGGTCGAGCAGGTAGGCGATGTCGTCGGGTTCGTCAACGGTGAAGACGTGCACGCGGCCGCCGCCGGAGTGCACCCGTTGCACGTAGCGAGGGTGCTCGCGCACCACCTGCAGGCACACCGAGGCGGCCCAGACATGCGGCGGCAGGCTGCCGTCCCGCAGCCGCAGTGGCACCCGGTTCATGTTGAGCACGGTCGGTAGCTTTGGCGCGAGAGCGTGCACCCTGCGCAGCGACGTGGACGAGTACGACAGGACGGCCACGCGGGAGGACGACCGGGTCAACGGCCGGGTGAGCGCGTACCGCTCGAGGAGGTCGATCAGCCCGCGCTCGACCAGCGCGCCGTACCGGGTGGGGTGCTTGGTCTCGACCTGCAGCTGCACGGCGTGGTCGCCGTCGTGGTCGAGCACCAGCTGCAGCAGCCGCTCGAAGGTGAGGACCCGGCCGGCGTCCTGGTCGACCTGCTCCCACGACGCGTGGATCGATGGGTCGCGCCCGCGGTCCTTCCACGAGGCGAAGTCCAGCTCGTGCAGGTCTTTCAGCTCCAGGGTCGAGACGACCCCGCGCCCGTCGCTCGTGCGGTCGACCTTGCGGTCGTGCACGCAGACCAGCACACCGTCGCGGGTGAGCCGGACGTCGCACTCCAAGGCGTCGACGCCGTCCGCGAGCGCGGCCTCGAAGGCTTGCAGGGTGTGCTCGGGGTGGCTGCCGGAGGAGCCCCGGTGGGCGACGACCTGCACGCGTCGGGACACCCGCTGATCGTGCCGTACCGACGCCCGATGCGGCCCTGCGAGAAGATGGCACATGACCGACTACGACCTCGTCGTCCTGGGTGCAGGGGCCACCGGCCTCGGCGCCGCCCGTGAGGCCCGCCGCCTGGGGCGGTCGGTGGCGCTCGTCGAGGCCGAACGGCCGGGCGGCGACTGCACGCACTTCGGCTGCGTGCCGAGCAAGGCGCTGCTGGAGACCGCCCGCCGGGTCCAGGCGGCGCGCAGCGGTCCGGCATACGGCTTCACCGCCGACGTCACCGTCGACTTCGCCCGGGTGATGACCCGCGTACAGGCCGTGATCGCCGAGATCGAGCTCGACGAGTCACCGGAGCTGCTGCGGCGACAGGGCATCGACCTGGTCAAGGGCTGGGCGAGCTTCACCTCCCCGACGACGATGCAGGTCGAGGGGCGGGAGCTGAGCAGCCGACGGTTCGTCGTCGCCAGCGGCTCGCGTGCCACGGTGCCGCCGATCGACGGGCTCCGTGACGTGCCGTATCTGGACAACACCACCGTGTTCGGCCTGCGCGAGCTGCCCGGGCACCTCGTCGTGCTCGGGGGCGGCCCGATCGGCATCGAGCTGGCGCAGGCCTTCCGCCGCCTCGGCGCAGAGGTGACGGTGGTCGAGGGGCTGCCCAGCATCCTCTCGCGGGAGGAGCCCGAGGCGCAGGCGGCGGTGACCGCCGTCCTGGAGCGCGAGGGCGTCGTGCTGCGTACGGGCGTCAAGCTCACCCGGGTCACGGCCGGTCCGGTGCTGCACCTGGACGACGGCAGCACCGTCAGCGGGACGCACCTGCTCGTCGCGGTCGGCAGGACGCCCACCACCGGCGGCTTCGGGCTGGACCTGACCGGCGCCAAGGTCGACGCCCGCAAAGCGGTCGTGACCGACAAGCACCTGCAGGCGGCCGACACGGTCTGGGCAGCCGGCGACTGCACCTCCCCCCTGCAGTTCACCCACGTCGGCTTCGAGCAGGGCCGCATCGCCGCAAAGAACGCTTTCGGCTCGGCCACCAAGCCCGGCAGCCGGTCGACCTGGGACGACCGCGTGGTTCCGTGGGTGACCTTCACCGAGCCGGAGGTAGCCCACGTCGGTCTGACAGAGGCCCAGGCCTTCGAGCAGCACGGCGACAGCGTGCTCGTGTCGTACGTGCCGGACAGCAGGGCCGACCGCCCGCGTACAGCCGGGGAGACCGACGGCTTCGTCAAGCTGCTGGCGCTGCCGGGCCGAGTCGGGGGCGCCAGCCTGTCCAAGCTCGTCGGGATGACGGTCGTGGGGCCGATGGCCGGGGAGCAGATCGCCGAGGGCGCCCTGGCGATGCGCTCCGGAATGTTTGCCTTCCGGCTCGCCCAGGTCATCAAGGCCTATCCGACGTACGGGATCTCGACGCGGGTCGCGGCGGCCCGGCTGTTCCGTGAGCAGGACGGCGAGCGCGCCCGCCCCGCCCGTCCCTGACTCGGTGCTTGGACGGCGATCGGGGGTGGCGTAGGCGGCCCGGCTACTTGAGCAGCCGGGAGAGGCGGCGGTCGGCAAGCGGCTTGCCACCGGTCTGGCAGGTCGGGCAGTACTGCAGCGCCTTGGTCGAGAAGGAGACCTCGCGGACCGTGTCGCCGCAGCGGGGGCAGGGCTGGCCGGCCCGGCCGTGGACGGACAGGCCGCTCTTCTTCTCGGCCTTGAGGGCTTTCGCGGCCAGGCCCTCGGCGCGACCGACGGCGGCGCGCAGGGTCCCGACCAGGACGTCGTGCAGCCGCTGGACGTCGTCGGGGCGCAGCGAGGACGTCGGCTTGAACGGCGACATCCGCATTTCCCACAGCACCTCGTCGCTGTAGGCGTTGCCGACCCCGGCGAGCACGCTCTGGTCGGTCAGCACCCCCTTCACCTGACCTCGTACCCCGGCCAGCAGACCGGCGAGCACGTCGGAGGTGAACGACGGGTCCAGCGGGTCGATGCCCAGGCGGGCGACGCCGGGCACCTGCGCCGGGTCGCGGACGACGTAGACCGCAAGCCGCTTCTGGGTGCCCTGCTCGGTCAGGTCGAAGCCGCCGGCCGGCTCCCCCTGCGCCGTCGCGAGGTGCACGCGCAGCGCCATCGGGCCCTTCCCTGGTTTCGGCGGGGCAGGTGGCAGCGAGTCGCGCCACTGCAGCCAGCCGGCCCGGGCCAGGTGCACCACCAGGTGCAGGCCGTCGACGTCGAGGTCCAGGAACTTGCCGCGCCGGACCACACCGGTGACCTGCAGCCCGGCCAGCGCGGTGACCGGCGGGTCGTACGTCTTCAGCACCTGGATGCTGGTCACGTCGACGCGGGCGACGGTGCAGCCGACGGCCCGCCCGCGTAGGAAGGCGGTCAGCGCTTCGACCTCGGGTAGCTCGGGCACGCTTGCAGCCTGTCAGACCGCGGCGGCCCCCGGGTAGGTTGTCGTCACCACGACGACAAGGGGCCGGCATGTCCACCGCGCTGCTCACCGACCGGTACGAGCTGACGATGCTCGACGCCGCGCTGGCCTCCGGGGTCGCCGGGCGGCGGGCCGTGTTCGAGGTCTTCGCCCGCCGGCTCCCGCCGGGGCGCCGGTTCGGCATCGTGGCCGGGCAGGGCCGGCTGCCGGGCCTGCTCGCCGAGCTGTCGTACGACGCCGCCGAGATCGAGGCGCTGCGCGACGTCGTCGGGCCGCAGACCCGCGAATGGCTGACCGGGCGCCGGCTCGGGGTGACGATCAGCGCCTACCCGGAGGGCTCGACATATGTTCCCGGCTCCCCGGTGATGACCGTGGACGGCTGCTTCGGCGAAGGCCTGCTGCTCGAGACGCTCGTGCTGTCGGTGCTCAACGCCGACAGCGCCGTCGCGTCCGCCGCCGCGAGGATGGTGCTGGCCGCCGGCGGCCGGCCGCTCCTGGAGATGGGCAGCCGGCGTACGCACGAGCAGGCGGCGGTGTCGGCGGCCCGCGCGGCCTACGTTGCGGGCTTCAGCGCGACCAGCAACCTGGAAGCCGGCCGGCGGCACGGCGTGCCGACCGTCGGGACCACCGCCCACTCGTTCGTGCTCGCGTACGCCTCCGAGCGCGAGGCGGTAGAGGCGCAGGTCGCGGCGCAGGGCGTGGGGACGACGGTCCTGGTCGACACCTATGACACCGCGCAGGGCATCCGCACCGCGGTCGAGGTCGCGGGCGGCGGGCTCGGGGCGATCCGCCTCGACAGCGGCGACCCGACAGTGCAGGTACGCAAGGCCCGCGCCCTGCTCGACGAGCTCGGCGCCACCGGCACGCGGATCGTCGTCACGGGCGACCTCGACGAGCACGCGATCGCCGGGCTCGCCGGCGAACCTGTCGACCGGTACGGCGTCGGTACCAGCGTGGTCACCGGCTCCGGCGCGCCGACCGCTGACTTCGTCTACAAGCTGGTGGCCATCGCGGACTCGGACGCACCCGACGCGCCGCTGCGGCCGGTGCACAAGCGCAGCGAGGGCAAGACCTCGCACGGCGGGCGCAAGTGGGCGTGGCGGACCACGGACGGCGAGCTGCTACGACGTACGCCCGAACGGGTGCCCGGCGCGCAGCCGCTACAGGCGCCGCTGCCGGCCGACGAGGACCTGCTGGCCGCTCGCGAGACCTGTGCCGCCGCCCTCGCGGCGCTCCCTGAGCAGGCTCGTCGGCTCGACCCCGGCGACCCGGCGTGGACCGCCGTCCTGGAGGGTGCATGATCCCTGAGCAGGAGTTCCTGCGGGCATACGACCCGTCGGCGTTCCCACCGTTCGGCCTGACGGTGGACGTCGTCCTGCTGACCGTGCGCGAGGGGCGCCTGCAGGTGCTGCTCGTCGAGCGCGACACCCACCCGTTTCGCGGGATGCTGGCGCTGCCCGGCGGCTTCGTGCAGCCCGACGAGGATCTCGACGCGGCCGCGATCCGCCGGCTCGGGCAGGAGACCGGGGTGCGCCGCGAGCTGGCTCACGTCGAGCAGCTCGGGGCGTTCGGCGCGCCCGGCCGCGACCCGCGGATGCGGGTGGTGTCGGTGGCGTACCTGGTGTTCGCGCCCGACCTGCCGGCGCCCTGGCCCGGGCCGTCGACCCGCTCCGTCGCCTGGGTGCCGATCGGTGCGGTCCAACCGGACCGGCTGGCGTTCGACCACGCGACCGTCCTCGCCGCCGGCGTCGAACGGGCCCGCGCAAAGCTCGAGTACTCGCCGTACGCCACGGCGTTCTGCCCGGCGGACTTCACCGTCGCCGAGCTCCGGCACGTGTACGAGGCGACCTGGGGCACCGTGCTCGACCCGCGCAACTTCCACCGCAAGGTCACCGGAACACCGGGCTTCCTGGTGCCGGTCGGCCGCGACGGTTCGCCCGGGCCGGGCGGCGGCCGGCCGGCGGCGCTGTACCGGCGCGGCGGGGCCACCCAGCTGCACCCGGCGATGTTGCGCCCACCGCGCGGCTGACCCCGGCGTCGACGCTTCAGCGAGCCGCGAAGTGGTCCAGCGGCCCGTGCCCGGCGCCGAGCCGCCAACCAGCCCCACCGGCGAGCGCCCGGCCCACGTACGCCTTCGCGGCCCGCACCGCGTCGTGCACGTCCTGCCCGCCCGCGAGGCCGGCCGCGATCGCCGCCGCGAGGGTGCAGCCGGTGCCGTGCGTGTTGGCCGTTGCCAGCCGGGGCGCCCGCAGCTCGCTGACCCGCGCGCCGTCCCACAGCACGTCCACGGCCTCGAGGTCGGTTCCGTCGACGCGATGGCCGCCCTTGACGACCACCGCGCGCGGGCCCAGGGCGCCGAGGGCGCGGGCGGCCTCACGCTGCTCGGCGAGCGTGCCGATCGTGGAACCGAGCAGCGCCTCTGCCTCGAGCAGGTTGGGTGTCAGCACGGCGGCGTGCGGCAGCAGCAACTCGACGTAGGCGAGCTCGGCGCGCTGCTCGAGCAGCCGGGCGCCGCTGCTCGCCACCATCACCGGGTCGACCACCAGGTGCGGGAGCCGTCCTTGCGCGGCCAGCCGGGCGACCGCCTCGACGACCTCCTGCGTACCCAACATGCCGGTCTTGACGGCCCGGACGTCGAGGTCGTCGAGCACCGCCTCGATCTGCGCGACCACGAAGGCTGCCGGCACCGGGAGCACGCCACACACCTCGCGGGTGTTCTGTGCGGTGACGGCGGTGACCGCACAGGTGCCGAAGACCCCGAGGGCGGAGAACGTCTTGAGGTCGGCCTGCAGCCCCGCGCCGCCGCCGGAGTCCGACCCCGCGATCGTCAGGGCGACCGGCGGCGTCGCATCGGCGGGCCGGGTCACGGGCCGCCCCGTAGCGCTTCGAGCAGGGCCGCGACGGCGCGGTCGGGGCGGTCGGCGCGCATCACGGCACCGAGCACGGCGACGCCGTGGGCACCGGCCGCCCGGGCCTGCTGCGCGCGCGCGGGGCTGTCGACCCCGCCGAGGGCGTACGCCGGTGGCGCACCCGGCAGCAGCGCGGCGAGCCCGTCCGGGTGCAGCGCGGGACCGTAGCCGGGCTTGCTCGAGGTCTCCCACACCGGCGAGACGGTCACCCAGTCGCAGTCGTTCGCGGCAGCCAGCTCGCGGGCGTCGTGGCAGGACCGGCCGAGCAGGGCGGGTCGGGGCACCGGCACGACGTCGGCGGCCGCCAGGTGCATCGCCTCGCCACGCATC
This sequence comes from Frankiales bacterium, assembly GCA_043784245.1. Classification (GTDB taxonomy): domain Bacteria; phylum Actinomycetota; class Actinomycetes; order Mycobacteriales; family SCTD01; genus JAYVYM01. The sequence continues at coordinate 4,773 of JAYVYM010000304.1, read as the reverse complement.
GCGGTGCCGGCCAGGACGAGCAGGACGCCTTCAGAGACGGTGTCCGCGACCGCCGAGTCATCAAGCACGGCCCGCAGCTCGTCGGCGAGCCGGGCCCGGTCGTCGTCCGGTAGGTCCTTCTCGCGCAGCACGACGGCGCGGGCGCCGCCGTCGACAGCCGCGCGGACGACGTCGACCAGCGGCCGCACGCAGGCGTGCCGGTCGGTGAGGACCAGCAACCGGGGCAGTGCCCGCCGGGGGGGAAGTCCGGGCGTGCCGGTCACAGGTCGGGCCTGCCGTGCTGCTGGGTGGAGGCCCTGGCGTGCCAACGGCGCGGGATCCGGCCCGCGAGGTGGGCGAGGCGCCCGCCCTCGACGGCGAGCCGCATCGCCAGGGCCATCCGCTCCGGGTCGCGGGCCCTCGTGACGGCGGAGGCCAGCAGCACGGCGTCGCAGCCCAGTTCCATCGCGAGCGCCGCGTCCGACGCCGTACCGATGCCGGCGTCGAGGACCACGGGCACGGTGAGCGCCTCGCGGATCAGCGCGATGCTGTGCGGGTTACGGATGCCCAGGCCGCTGCCGATCGGCGAGCCGAGCGGCATGACGGCTTCGCAACCCGCGTCGGCGAGCCGGCGGGCCACGACCGGGTCGTCGCCGGTGTACGCCAGGACCGAGAAGCCGTCCGCGACGAGCTGCTCGGCGGCGTCCAGGGTCTCGATCGGGTCCGGCAGCAGGGTGTCCTCGTCGCCGATGACCTCGAGCTTGACCCAGTGGGTCCCGAACGCCTCCCGGCCGAGCTGCGCGGCCAGCACCGCCTCGCGGGCGGTCATGCAACCGGCGGTATTGGGCAGCAGCCGTACGCCGGCCCGCTCGATGACGTCGAGCAGCGCGCCCCCGGCCGCGGCGTCGACCCGTCGCAGCGCGACGGTGACGATCTGGGTGCCGGAGGCCGCGATGGCCCGCTCGAGCACCTCCATGCTCGGCACACCGCCGGTGCCCAGCAGCAGCCGCGACCCGAACTGCTGCCCGGCGAGCCCGAAGGCGTCCTCAGCCACCAGCGACCGCCGCGAGCACCTCGACCACGTCGCCGTCGCGGAGCTGGGTGCTGCCCCAGGCGCTGCGCGGCACGACCGCAGAGTTCCTGGCGACGGCCACCCGGCGCGCATCGGGCGCCCGGGCGGCCACCAGATCGGCCACCGTCGCCAGGTCCGCGAGCTCGGCCGGTGCGCCGTTGACGGTCAGCTGCATGGCGCGACCAGGTCGCCGGTGACACCGGAGAAACGCGCGGCCGTGAACGGTGCTGCCACCTCAGGCAGCACCCCGGTCGCCAGCAGCGTGGCGGTGACGTCGGCGGTGACCGGGGTGAGCAGCACCCCGTTGCGGTGGTGCCCGGTCGCGAGCACCAGCCCCGGCAGTACGCAGGGCCCCAGCAGAGGGGCGTTGTCGGGCGTACCCGGCCGAAACCGTGCCAGGGTCTCCACCAGCTCCAGCTCGGTGCTGGCGGGCACGACCTCGGCGGCGTCACGGAGCAGATCGAGTACGGCCCCGGCGGTCACCCGCGCGTCGTAGCCCAGCTCCTCGACGGTGGCGCCGACGGCCAGCCAGCCCACGCCGTACGGCACCAGGTAGACGGCCCGACCGCGCACCAGCGCCCGGACGGTGCCCGCCAGGACCGGCGCCCCACGCAGCCGGAGGATCTGCCCTTTCACCGGGCGTACGGGGACGGCGCCCGCAGGAACGCCTGGCAGCCGCGAGCTGTCGGCGCCCATCGCCAGCACGACGGTGTCGGCCGGCAGCTGGGTGCCGTCGGCCAGCTCGACCCCGCAAGCGCGACCCGCCTGGACGACCAGCTCCGCAGCCCGCGCGGGCACGGTATGCACGCCGGCGACGGCGGCGGCAACGACCAGCGCCGCGTGCAGCGCCCGCGGATCGACGGAGTGGTCGCCGGGGACCACCAGCCCGCCCCGGATCCGCGTCGACAGGCTGGGCTCGCGGCGCCGGCACTCGCGAGGGGTGAGCCGATCGGCGGCCAGGCCGAGCTCGCGCTGGTAGGCGTGCAGCTCGCCGATCGCGACCAGGTCGTCGGCGTCGACGCCGACCAGCAGGGTGCCGGCGGTGCTGAGCGGGACCGGGCAGCCGGACGCCTCCTGCAGCTCGGCGGCGAACGACGGCCATCGCTCGAGTGACGCGCGGGACAGCGCGAGCAGCTGGTGCTCGCCGTACGCCGCCTCGGTGACCGGCGCGAGCATGCCGGCCGCCGCCCGGGAGGCGCCGTCGCCGGGCGCATCGTCGACGAGGGCGACCGACAGCCCGGTGAGCGCCGCGCGCCAGGCCACCGCGAGCCCGATGACCCCGCCGCCGGCGACGACGACATCGGTCATGCCGGCCCCGACACTGATCCCGGCCCCAGCGCCCGCAGGAGCGCGCGGACGGCCTCGGCGGGGTCGGCAGCGCCCGACACAGCAGCCACGACGGCGACGCCGTGTGCCCCGGCGGCCAGCAACTCGGGGACCCGGGCTGCGGTGATCCCGCCGATCGCGATGACGGGTATGTCGACTGCGGCGGTCACGGCGGCGACGCCGGCCGACCCGATCGGCTCCGGCAGCCCGTCCTTCGTCGCCGTTGCCCAGGCCGGCCCGACCCCGAGGTAGTCGGCGCCGGCGGCCACCAGCGACGCAGCGAGCACCGGCTCGCGGGCGGTCCCACCGAGCAGGTAGCCGGGCCCGGCGACCCGGCGGGCCGCCGCGAGCGGCAGGTCCCCGGCGCCCAGGTGCGTCCCTGCGGCGCCGACCGCGAGCGCGATGTCGACCCGGTCGTCGACGATGCAGCTGGCGCCGGCCGCCGCGCACAGCCCGCTGACCCGTACCGCCAGGTCGTACAGCTCCCGGTCGGTCACGCCCTTGGCCCGCACCTGCACCAGCGGTGCACCGCCGGACAGCGCACCGGCGATGATGTCGAGCGCGCCGCGACCGGACCGGGCATCGGTGAGCACGTGCAGGCGGGGCATCCCGATCGTCGCGTTCACAGCCGTCGCCGCACCGCGGCGGGCACCAGCACCGCGGCGGTCAGCAGCGTCGCCACGGTCAGCGCCACGATCGAGGCGGACAGGCCATTGGTTGCCGCAATCCCCAGGTCGCCCTGCCTGGCTGTCCACCAGGTGGTCCAGCCGCTGAACGTGCCGTCGAACGAGGTCGGCAGCGTCAGCTGGTAGGCGACGAAGCCGGCGGCCCAGGGCAGCAGCAGCAGCGGCCGGCCGGGCGCGGTGTCGGAGGTGTCCCAGTGGCCGCGCGGCACCAGCTGGTAGGCCACGACCAGTACCCCGGCCAGCGGCACGAAGACCGCGCCGAGCAGGAACAGGAAGGCCTCGTAGGAGGTGATGTCGACGGTCAGCGCCAGCCCGGTCGCGACCGCCCCGACCAGGATGGCGAGCACCCGGCGGTCGAGCCGGCCGGCGAGGTTCTGGGTCGACACCGCCGTCGAGTAGACGTTGGCGAACACCTCGTCGAGCTCGAGGACGACGAGCAGCAACACGGCGAACAGGCCGAGCGGCACCGCCAGCAGGGCACCGATGACGTCGAGCCCGGCAACGCCGTACGCCGACAGCGCGAGCACGCCGACGGTGAAGAAGGCGATGGTCGCCACGCCGTACCCGGCCGCGGAGCCGACCATGGCCGTCCGTGAGCTGCGGGCGTGCCGGGTGTAGTCGCCGGCCAGCGGGAACCACGACACGGGCAGGGCGATCACCACGTCGACGGCCGTCCAGAATGAGCTCGCGCCGCCCTGGGTGACCCGCGGCAGGGGTTGCCCGAGCACCCGGACGAACAGGTACGCCGTGGCAGCCAGCGCCACCCACACCGCATAGCGGGAGAGCACCCGCACGGCGCCGAGCGGGCGCACAGCCATCGCGGTGGCCAGCCCGCCCGCCACGAGCACGAACGGCCAGCGCGGCGTACCCAGTGCCCGGGACGCCGCCTCGGCGATGATGACGATCTCGAAGGTGGCCCAACCGACGCACTGCAGGACGTTGAGCACCGTCGGCAGCGCGGAGGCCCGGTAGCCCACTAGCCCGCGCAGCAGCACCATCGCCGGCACCCGCTCGACCGCGGACGGCCTTGCTGTCAGGCCGAGCAGGCCAGCCCCGATGACGGCCCCGACGACGATCGCCAGCAGGCTGACCCACAGCGGGCGCCCGGGCAGCACGACAAAAGCCGCGGCGACCGGCAACAGCAGGCTGATGCCGAGGTTGCCCCAGAGCCCGAGCGTCTCGGCGAGCCCCTGGCTGGCCACCGGCGGGTCGGCAAGCGTCAGCGGTGCCTCTACGCGCTGCAGGACGGGGCCGCTCATCTGTGCTCTCCCTACGCCGGCATTACCCGGTCAGGTTCCAGCGGTCGACGGCAAGCCAGCCGTCCTCTCAGCCCGGTCGGTCCCGAGCTCCCGCACGCGACCAGATGTTACGACACCCTGGCCGACAGGTGAGATCGGCTCGGCGGGCGCGTCTCCAGAAAAGCGCCTGCGGCCCCGCTCAGGATGAGTACGGTGTCATCTCGACTCCTGGGGGGGCTGTCGTGCTTGTGAATATCGTGCCGACGCGCACCGCGCCGTTACATGCCGGGCCGATCACGCTCTGCGCCACCGACGACCTGCTCGAGGTACGCCTGCTCGGGCTGTTCCAGGTCCGCCGACGCGATGGCAGCTGCGTCGACGAACGTGAGTGGCGTACCGGCAAGACAGCGGATCTGCTGCGCCTGCTCGCCCTGTCCGACGGCGCCGGGGTCCCGGTCGACGTGCTCCTGGA
>JAYVYM010000303.1:0-4165 GCA_043784245.1 Frankiales bacterium | reverse complement strand
ATCATGGCTTTCACGCTGCTGCCGCGCGCGGCCAGCCGCCCGTGGGTGATCAACTGCGGGTCCAAAGCAACATGCGCCCGCGCCGCCAGCCGTGCAGCTGCGACGACATCCTCGCGGACGCGCTCGCCAACCCGCGGATCGTCGAGGAGGCGGTGCGCGCCAATCCCCGCGTGACCGTGCACGACGTCGGCAAGCGCGGTGGCAGCGCGGAGTCGGTGAGCCAGGACGCGATCAACGCGCTGCTCGTGCGACTGGGTCGCGAGGGCCGGCGCGTCGTGCGCCTCAAGGGCGGCGATCCGCTGGCTCTTGATGCCGAGGTCCAGGGCGGCGACGGTGAAGCGCTTGGTACCGACCGCCGGAACGACGTACGGCTCCGCCGTGGTCACCTCGTGGGCCAGGTCGGCGCCGACCATCTCGGGGCTCGCCAGGACCCGTTCGTGGGCGTCGGCCGGTACGTCGCCGGAGAACAGCCCGACCCGCATCGCGCCGCGTTCGCGCAAGTGCCTGGTGAGGGCGCGGGTGTCCACGCCGCTGATACCGACGACGCCGTGGGCCGCAAGCTCGTCGGCCAGCGACCGGCGGCTGCGCCAGGACGATGCGACCCGCGACACCTCGCGGACGACCAGACCCGACACCCAGATCCGGGCGGACTCGGGATCCTCGTCGTTGACGCCGGTGTTGCCGATCTGCGGGGCCGTCATGACGACGACCTGCCGGTGGTAGCTGGGGTCGGTGAGGGTCTCCTGGTAGCCGGTCATCCCGGTGTTGAAGACCGCCTCGCCGAACGCCTCGCCGACCGCGCCGTACGCCTCGCCGCGGAACGTGCGCCCGTCCGCCAGGACGAGCAGGGCGGTCACGAGGTCACCGGCAGGTGTGCGCGTACGGCATCGGCGAGCCGCCGGTGCTGGGCGTGGTCGTCGGCCCGGAAGCCCGACTCCAGGGTGCGGGCACCGAGCCGCCAGGTCAGCAGCAGCAGGCCGTCCTTGCCGACGACCTTGCCGGCCACCGCGTCACCGGGGGCGGCGTCGAGCAGCGCGTCGTACGCCAGGAACAGGTCGGGCAGCCCCTCGCGCTCGACGCTGACGCCGCGGTCGGTCACGGTCAGCCAGCCCGCCGAGCGGTCGGACAGGTGGTGGACGGCGATCCGGTCCAGCCAGTCGCCGCTGGTGGTGGTGCCGACGAACAGGCCGTGCGTCGCACCGACAACCACCTGGCCCGGGTCTTCGGGTGCGGCTGACGGCGGCGGCAGGTCGCCCTGGCGGCGCTGCCGACCGCGCCAGCCCTTGAGCATCAGCGCGTAGAACACGCCGGCGAACAGCAGCGTGCCGACGGTGAGCAGGACCCGCCCACTCATGCCGGCTTCCCGTCAAGAACGGTCGGCGCCCCGCGCAGGAACGTCGCGACGACCCGTACCGGCAGGCTGCGGCCGGCGAATGGCGTGTTGCGGCTGCGGGTCGCCATCGCCGCCGGGTCGACCGTCCAGGCCGCGCCCGGGTCGACCAGGCACAGGTTGGCCGGCTCACCGACGGCGAGCGGGCGGCCGTGGCCGGCGAGCCGCCCGATGACGGCCGGCCGCTCGCTCATCCGGTCGGCGACCTGGCGCCAGGTCAGCCGGCCGGTCAGCTGCATGGTCTCGGCGACGATCGCCAGCGCGGTCTCCAGGCCGGTCATCCCGGGCAGGGCGGCGCCCCACTCGGTCTCCTTGTCCTCCAGCGTGTGCGGCGCGTGGTCGGTGGCGACGCAGTCGACCGTGCCGTCGGCGAGCCCCGCGCGGAGCGCCTCGACGTCCTCGGCCGTGCGGAGCGGCGGGTTGACCTTGAAGATCGGGTCGTAGCCCTTCGCGAGGTCATCCGTCAGCACCAGGTGGTGCGGGGTGACCTCGGCGGTGACGTCGACGCCCTGCGCCTTGGCGGAGCGCAGGATCTCCACCGACCCGGCGCTGCTGACGTGGCACACGTGCAGCCGGCCGCCGACGTGCCGGGCCAGCAGCACGTCGCGGGCGATGATCGCCTCCTCGGCGACCGACGGCCAACCGGTCAGGCCCAGGCCGGCGCTGACGATCCCCTCGTGCATCTGCGCGCCGACGGTGAGCCTGGGCTCCTGCGCGTGCTGCGCGATCACGCCGTCGAAGGCCTTGACGTACTCAAGGGCCCGCCGCATCAGGCCGGCGTCGCTGACGCAGGTGCCGTCGTCGGAGAAGACCCTGACGCGGGCGGCACTGTCGGCCATCGTGCCGAGTTCGGCGAGCTGCTGTCCGGCCAGTCCGACGGTGACGGCGCCGACCGGGGCGACGTCGCAGTGCCCGGCTTCCCGGCCGAGCCGCCAGACCTGCTCGACGACACCGGCGTTGTCGGCAACCGGGTCGGTGTTGGCCATCGCGTGCACGGCGGTGAAGCCGCCGAGGGCTGCCGCCAGCGTGCCGGTCTCGACCGTCTCGGCGTCCTCCCGCCCCGGCTCGCGCAGGTGGGTGTGGAGGTCGACCAGCCCGGGCAGCAGCACCAGCCCGGCGGCGGGTACCGGACGGCTGTCGCCGACGCTGAGCCCCGCGCCGATCTCGGCGATCCGGCCCTCCGCCAGCCTGACGTCGACCGGGTCGCCCTCGCCGTACAGCAGCACGCCCTGCAGCAGCCAGCCGCTCACTGGCCAGCCCCGACCGCAGCACCGATCGCCGGCTCGGAGCCGCCGAGCAGCAGGTAGAGCACGGCGGTGCGCACCGTCACGCCGTTCGCCACCTGCTGCACGATCGTCGAGCGCGGCCCGTCGGCGACCTCGGGTGCGATCTCCACGCCGCGGTTCATCGGCCCGGGGTGCATCACGATCGTGTGGTCCTGCAGGCCGGCGGCGCGCCGCACGTTGAGGCCGTAGCGCAGCGAGTACTCGCGGCTGCTGGGGAAGTACGCGACCCCCATCCGCTCGCGCTGCACCCGCAGCATCATGACGACGTCGCTCTTGGGCAGCACAGCGTCCAGGTCGTACGTCGTCGCGCACGGCCAGGTGTCGACGCCGACCGGCAGCAGCGTCGGTGGGGCGACCAGCGTGACGTCGGCGCCGAGGGTGTGCAGCAGCAGCACGTTGCTGCGCGCGACCCGGCTGTGCAGGATGTCGCCGACGATCGTGACCCGCAGCCCCTCGAGCCGACCGAGCCGCTCACGCATCGTGTACGCGTCGAGCAGCGCCTGCGTCGGGTGCTCGTGGGTGCCGTCGCCGGCGTTGACGACCGAGCCGCGGACGTAGCGCGCAAGGTTGACCGGCGCGCCGCTCCACGAGTGCCGGATGACGACGGCGTGGGCCCCCATCGCCTCCAGGGTCAGCGCGGTGTCCTTGAGCGTCTCGCCCTTGGACACGCTCGAGCCCTTGGCGGCGAAGTTGATGACGTCGGCACTGAGCCGTTTGGCGGCCAGCTCGAAGCTGGTCCTGGTACGCGTCGAGTCCTCGAAGAACAGGTTGACCACGGTGCGTCCGCGCAGCGTCGGCAGCTTGCCGACGGTGCTGCGGGCGGCGACCGCAGCGAGCTCGGCGGCGGTGTCCAGGACCAGCGTCGCGTCCTCCAGCGTCAGGTCGGCGGCCGACAGCAGGTGCTGCTTCACCTGACACTCCCCTGCGCGCTCGCCGGGCCCAGCAGCACGGCGTCCTGCCCGTCGTGCTCGGCCAGCAGCACGTGCACGGTCTCGCGCAGGCTGGTCGGGATGTTCTTGCCGACGTAGTCAGCCCGGATCGGCAGCTCGCGGTGCCCGCGGTCCACCAGTACCGCGAGCTGGACCGCTCGGGGCCGGCCGAGGTCGGCGAGCGCGTCCAGCGCGGCCCGCACCGTACGGCCGCTGAACAGCACGTCGTCAACGAGCACGACGAGCTTGCCGTCGATCCCGTCGACCGGGATCTCGGTGACGTCCAGCGCCCGCGGGCCCTGCAGATGCAGGTCGTCGCGGTACAGCGTCGTGTCCAGGCTGCCGGTCGGGAGCCGGACGCCCTCGAAGGCTTCGACGCGGGCCGCGAGCCGCCGGGCCAGGGTGATGCCGCGGGTGGGGATGCCCAGCAGGACGACATCGGCGCCGCCGCCGGACTTCTCCAGCAGCTCGTGGGCCATCCGGTCCACGACGCGGGCGATCTCCGCGGCGGTCAGCACCGGCCGGGCGGCGCCCGGGTCGCCGGTCACCGGCCTGGGTCG
>JAYVYM010000302.1:0-3505 GCA_043784245.1 Frankiales bacterium | reverse complement strand
ACTCGGCAATCGACGCACTCGGCAGCTGGGGACATCAACGTGAGACCTAGCCCGATCCCATCTCCCTTACTAGCCGTACTCAGGGAGCGGCGTCCGACGCACTGAGGCCACGCCGACGACGGCGTGGGCCCCAGCGTCGAGCGTGGGGGCAGGTCAGGGCCCGTCAAGGCCGGGTCTTCGACGGACACGGGGACCTCCTCGCTGATGACATCTTCGCGCTGCCGGACGGGACCCGGATCCTGGACTGCCTGGAGTTCGACGAGGACCTCAGGACCTGCGACGGCCTGGCCGACGCGGCCTTCCTCGCGATGGACCTCGAGCGGATCGGTGCTCCGGAGGCTGCACGGACCTTGCTGAGCGCGTACGAGTGCGCGGCCGGTGACACACCGGTCGGGTCGCTCGAGGACTTCTACCTCGCCTACCGCGCGCACATCCGGAGCAAGGTCACCTGCATCCGGGCGCGACAGGACCCAGGCCCGAGACCCTCGCCCGTGCACGTGAGCTGTCCGAGCTCTCGCTCGCGCACCTGGAACGCGGTCGCGTGCGTCTTGCCCTCGTGGGTGGGCTGCCCGGCAGCGGCAAGACCACGGTGGCTAGCCGGCTGGCGACCGCGTACGGCTGGGTGCACCTGTCCTCCGACCTGACCCGCAAGCGCCTCGCGGACGTGACGCCAGGCGAGCGCGTCCACGCGGCCTTCCTCGGGGGCCTGTACACGCCGGAGATGACGGCGCTGACGTACGCGACCCTGCTGTCGGACGCCCGAGCGCTCCTCGTGGCCGGACACAGCGTCGTGCTCGACGCGACCTGGGCCCGCGCAGAGACACGCGACCTGGCCCGGTCCCTGGCCCGCGAGGCGTGCGCCGACCTGCTCGAGCTGCGCTGCCTCGCACCCCCGGACCTCTGCGACCGGCGCATCCGCGAACGGCCGGTCGCAGCCTCCGACGCGACACCTGACGTCCGGCGCCGTCTCGCCCTGCTCGCCGACCCGTGGCCGGAGGCCTCCACCCTGACGACCACCGGTACGGCGGAGCAGACTCAGCGGTCCGTGACGGCGCTGCTGGACAAGGACCGGGTGAGCACGCGGCCCTGCCGGCTCCTGGCCCGCGGCGACGCGTGAACGGCGGAGGGGTCGCCCGGCAGCACGTCAGCCGGGCAGGGGTACTTGCTTGGACATGGAGGCCCGGAAGATGCTCGCCACGGAGTCGCCCAGGCAGTCGTCGAACTCCTCAGCGCTCTGCCGCGCGGACAGCCCTTCCGTGAGGGCACGGGAGAAGCTCGCGATGACGCCGGGGTTGCGCGCCAGCAGGTCGACGGCACGGGCCCTGCTGTAGCCACCTGACAGCCCGACCACCCTCACGACGTGCGGGTCCTCGACGAGCTCGGTGTAGTAGCCGTCGACGTCGGGCAACGTGAGCTTCAGCATGACGCGGTCCCCCTCTCCGAGCCGAGCGAGTCCCGCTTGCAGAGCGGCCTTCAAGAGCACTTCGGCAGCGTGCTTGTCCGGGCTGTGGATGTCGATCTCGGGCTCCAGGATCGGCATCAGGTCCCAGGCTCGGATCTGCTCGCCGAGGTCGAGCTGCTGCTGGACGATCCGGGTGATCCCCACCGGATTGGCACGCGTGATCACCGACCGCATCTTGGTGCCGAAGGCTCCCTTGCGCCTGGCGCGGGCCAGGGTGGCCTCCAGAGCGGGCATCGGCCTCATCACCCGGACACCATCGGCCTGCTCCTGCAGCCCCTCGTCGACCTTCACGAAGGTCAGGATGTTCTTCACCCTCCAGAGGTAGTCCACGGCGTCGCGACCGTCGAACTGCCTGTCCAGGGTGTCCACGAACAGGATCGCCGCGAGGATCCGGTCGCCCCCGAAGGCGGGGCTGGTCACGATCCGGGCACGCATCTCGTGCACGAGATCGAACATCTCACGATCGCCGGACCACGAGCCCTCGGGAATTCCGTACAGCGCGAGCGCCCGCGGCGTACTCCCGCCGCTCTGGTCCAGAGCGGCGATGAACCCGCTCCCTCGTGCCATCCTCTGAAGCTGCTGAGTCTCCACCGGAGCCATCCCTTCGCGTCGCCAGGTACTGAGACCCAGCGTCCTGGCTCTGTCAAGGTCAACTGGCCCCACAGTGTCAAGGTTGTTTGGCACCACTGAGCGCCGCGCCTCGGGCTAACCTGCGAGGCAGGTTCGATCTTGGGGGCGCGACCGTTGGATGCGACGGCTTGGCGGGAGCAGCGGGAGCATCAGGTCGACGCGCGAGTCGGACCTCAGGCCAGCCGGGTCGAAGCTTGGCCGGTCTGCAAGCGAGCCGTGCTGGGCGGCGGCATCATGCTGGCTGCCTCATCAGGAGCCATCGCGATGCTCCTGCTGTTCGCTGCACGCGCCGATCGGACTGGCGCCGTCGTTGTGGGCGCCTTCTTGGGCGTCGTCTTGCTGGCAGCAATCGTCGCGTTCACTGTGGCGCCAAGAGCCTTCCTGCGCTTCCTGGCCAGAAGCTCGACGAGCAGCACGGACCCTGCCGAAAGTCCTCGCTGGAACATTCCGGGCTGACTTTGCGGTCTACGAGCCCTGCCGGTCCCCGTGGATCCCGCTCGGTGTGCACGGGCGTGGGCGAGGCGGTAGGAGACGGTGGCGGTCTCGATGATGTTGCCGCCGAAGGTGAGGCGGTCGACGATGGCGGCGCAGAGCCGCGGGTCGGTGAAGGTCTTGGTCCAGCCGCTGAAGCTCTCGTTGCTGGCGATCGCGACCGAGTTGGTCTCCTCGCGTTCGGTGAGGACCTGGAAGAGCAGCTCGGCGCCGCGCCGGTCGAGTTCCATGTAGCCGACCTCGTCGAGCTATGCCGAGGTCGGCATAGCTCGACCTATGCCGTGGCCGCGACTATGCCGAGGTGGCGCCTTGGGGCGGTCGAGTTCTCTGCTGGATCGCTGTCGTGCGCTGGAGCGTCCTGGCGGCCTCGGCATAGTCGCTGGCTGAGACGAGCCTTCGTCGGGGGCAGCGGGCTCCCGCGAGGGGGCGAGGGCGATGTCGGGCACGCGCAGGAAGCCGGGTCGGCTGGGCGGTCACGTCGAGGGCTATCGGTCGTGGTTGGAGCAGCGGGGGTACACGCCGCTGACGGTGACGAACATGCTCAAGGATCTGGGGCAGGTGGGGGTGTGGCTGGCCGAGGCCGACCTGGAGCCGTCGGAGCTCGATGAGCAGCGGATAGCGCAGTTCCTGGCGGTGCGGCGGGCCCGGGGTTGCCGTCGGGTGCCGGGACCGCGCGGGATGCGGCCGCTGCTGAGCTATCTGCGGCAGGCCGGGGTGACCCCGGCGGCGTCGCCTGCGGCGACGCCGTTGGCGCGGCTGCTCGATCAGTACCGCCTGTGGATGGTCGCCGAGCGTGGTCTGGCGCCGATGACGGTCCTGCGCTACGTCAACACCGCCAGTCGGTTCTTGTCCGAGCACGCCGTGGCTGGTGGCGAGCTGGACGTGCAGCGGCTGACCGGCGCTGACGTCCATGGGTTCCTG
>JAYVYM010000301.1:0-2696 GCA_043784245.1 Frankiales bacterium | reverse complement strand
GGGCGGATCGTCCGGCGGCCCCCCACGACACCGGCCACCCCGACCTCGGGGGACGCAATCCCGGAGCCCTTCGGGCGGCTTCGGGCGGCATGATCGTGCGCTCCACGGGGCGCCGCCACCAGCCATTTATCTCAAGATCATTCAAACGGGCCAGCCGAGGTGATGCTTCCGGGCCAGGCCCAGTGGTCACGCCTGGTGCGCGGCCGGCAGATCGACCCGCACCACAAGCCCGCCGCCGTCGTGCGGCCGGGCGGTGACCACGCCGCCGTGCACCCGGGCGACCGCCCGCACGATCGACAGGCCCAGCCCGGCCCCGCGCCGGGCCGTCCGGGCGGTGCCGTGCCGCCGGAACGGCTCGAACAGCGACTCCACCTCATCGGCCGGCACCTGCGCGCCGGTGTTGGTCACCTCAAGAAAGGCCCGGCCGTCGGCCAGGCCGGTCGCCGCCCGGACCCGGCCGCCGTCGACGTTGTGCCGCACGGCGTTCTCGACGAGGTTGCCGGCCAACCGCTCCAGCAGACCGGGGTCGCCCAGCACGGGCGCCGGGCCCCAGGCCACGTCGACGAGCAGCCCGCGTTGGAGCACCTCGGCCCGGACGGCGGACAGACCGGCGGCCGCGACGGCCGACAGCTCCACCCACTCGGTGACCGGCAGGCCGTCCAGTGACAGCCGGTCGCTGCGCGCCAGCAGTAGCAGGCTGTCGACCAGCCGGTCGGCGCGCTGCGTCGCCTCCCGTACGACCACCGCCGCCGCCCGCAGATCGTCGGTGCTGGCGTGCGGATCGGCCAGCGCGACATCGACCTCGGTCCGCATCACCGCGAGCGGCGTCCGCAGCTCGTGGCTGGCGTCGGCGACGAACCGGCGCTGCGCCTCGAACGACGTCTGCAGCCGGGCGAGCATCGCGTCGAAGACGTCGGCCAGCTCCTTGAGCTCGTCCTCCGGCCCGGGCAGGTCGATCCGCTCGTCGAGCTGCTCCGCCGACAGCCGGCGGGCCGTCGAGGTGATCCGGTGCAGCGGGCTGAGCACCCGCCCCGCGATGACGTACGACACCCCGACGCCGAACGCCCCGAGCAGCAGCAGCGCGAACAGCCCCTGTCGGTACAGCTGACGCAGCGCGTCCTGTCGCAACCCGTCCTGGATCTGCGCGACGGTGACGAAGCGGCCATCGAGCACAACCCCGACCCCGGGGGCGTTGATCGACCCCTCCCGGGTCGCCCGGTTGACCAGCAGGATGCTCAGCAGCAGCAGGATCAGTCCGACCGCGACCGCCACCGCGGCGTAGACCAGGGTCAGCCGCCAGCGCAGCGTGGTGCGGCCGGCGCGGGGTGGCCGCCGGCTGCCAGCGGGCGCCGGTCCAGAGAGCCCTGCGCCGGCGGTCATCCGGCTGACAGCCGGTAGCCGACGCCCACCACCGTCTGCACGACCGGTGGCTCACCGAGCTTCTTGCGCAGCGTCATCACGGTGACCCGCACGGTGGTCGTGTAGGGGTCGGCGTGCTCGTCCCAGACCCGGTCGAGCAGCTCCTCGCTGCTCATGACGCCGCCGTCGGCCCGCAGCAGCACCTCGAGCACCCCGAACTCCTTGCGGGTGAGGTCTAGATCGACGCCGTCCCGGGTCGCGGTGCGGCGCGACGGGTCCAGGACGAGCCCACCGGGGCCGCGCAGCACCGGTGGGGCGGCCGGTGTGGCCCGCCGCCCGAGCGCCCTGACCCGCGCGACGAGCTCCTCGAAGGCGAACGGCTTGCCGAGGTAGTCATCCGCCCCCAGCTCCAGCCCGGCGACCCGGTCGGCGAGGGTGCCGGCGGCCGTCAGCAGCAGCACCCGGGTGAGCGCGCCGTCCGCGGCGAGGTGGCGCAGCACGTCGTCGCCGGACAGCAGCGGCAGGTCGCGGTCCAGGACCAGCACGTCGTACCGGGTCATCAGGGCCTTCTCCAGGCCCGCGTCGCCGTCGTACGCGACGTCTACCGCCATGCCCTCGCGGCGCAACCCCCGGGCGACGGCGTCGGCGAGCGGTACCTCGTCCTCGACGACCAGCACCCGCACGTCGCGGACGCTAGCCGAGCAGGTGTGTGTCCCACGTATGCCCGCGAGCGTCACCCGCTCGGCCCCGTTCGGCCAAGCCGTGCGCTCGGTACCGTCCCGGCGTGATCGAGTGCCCTGCTGGACCTGACGGCGCCGGCGGCCCGCCGTGGCCCGGGCCCGGCGAGCTGCGCCGTGGGGTCCTGGCGGTGTCGGTGCTGTGCGACATCGACGTGGAACCCCGCGACGACGGCATCGTGCTGCCGGGCCCGCGCCGGGTGCACGTCGGCTGGGCGGAGTGCCGGCGCGCCCTGGCCGGCCACGACCCGGCGGGGTCGGACGGCCGGGACCGGCTGCGCCGGTGGCTGCTGGCCCGCCGGTGGGCGGCCGAGCTGGGTCGCGACGGTCTTGTCGCGCAGCTGCGGCCGGTCGGGCTACCGGTCGACCACGTGCTGCACCCCGGTCTGGACTGGGTGCAGGAGCGGGTGCTCGGTGGCGCGCTCGACCTCGGGCTCGGCGCGCTGGGCCTGGACCCGACAGATCCCGACGGTGTGGTCGTGCTGGCGCCACCGGCGCTGTGTGCCGAAGGCATCGACGGCAAGGCTGCATGGCCGGCTGCCCAGGCCCGGCTGGAGGAGCTCGGCGCCCTCGCGGCCGCACTGCTGCTGCACGACCCGC
>JAYVYM010000300.1:0-3723 GCA_043784245.1 Frankiales bacterium | reverse complement strand
CGGCCTGTCGCGTGCACTCGACGCCCTCGTCGTAGGCACGCTGCACCCGGGGCGGCCGGGTGGCCCGGCTCCGTTGACCGACGCCCCCGCCCTGCTCGCAGCCCTCGAGGCGGTCGCCCGAGACGTCCACCGCGACGCCCCGCCCGGGGCGCCGCGCGACCCGGGCCGGCTCCGGCGCTCCGCACCGTGGGCCGCGGTGGGGGCAGTGCTGCTCCTTGTCGGGATCGTGGCCTACTCCCTCGGGCTGTCGGTGGGCGAGGTGCCGCCGGTCGACGACGGGCTGAGCGCGACACCGAGCGCGACCGCGCCGGCGGCGCCCGGGGCTCCAGGCCCGATCGACCTCACCGGAGTGCCGGTCCGCGACTTCGACCCGTACGGCCGGCCCCCTCAGGAGCAACCCGACCAGGTCGTCAACGCCCACGACGGCGAGCCGTCGACGGCCTGGGCGACCGACCTGTACCGCACGGACCGCTTCGGTGGCCTCAAGCCCGGCGTCGGACTCCTGGTCGACCTGAGCGTGCCGACGGCGCTCAGCGAGGTCGACGTCGACCTCACCAGGGCGGGCGCGGAGCTGCAGCTGCGAGCCGCCGACGCCGTCGGGGCGGATGAGAGCTCGCTGCCCGTGGTCGCCCGCGACGCCGGCGGTCAGCGGGTCGCGCGGCTAGCGGTGCCGGCTGGCACGACCGCGCGGTACTGGCTGGTCTGGATCACCAGGCTGCCCCCGGACGGCGGACAGTTCCGAGCCGGGATCAACGAGCTGCGCTTCGTGCGCGGCTGACGCGCCTGCGCCGTCGTGACCGGAGCGGCCCGCGGTGATCGTCGACGACGCCCGCGACGAGACCGACCAGACCCTGCTGTTCGCTTGGCTGGCCAAGCCCTCTTGACCAGGAAGAGCGTCCCTACGATGGACGTTGTGCCTCTGCAGGACCGCGCCAGCAGCCGGTCCGGACAACGACGAAGGGACAGCTGTGAGCTTGACCGCCACGCCGGACGAGGTACGCGAGGCCATTGTCATCGGCTCTGGACCCTCGGGGTACACCGCCGCTATCTACCTCGCCCGGGCGGGGGTTCGCCCGCTGGTCTTCGAGGGTTCGGTGACGGCGGGCGGGGCGCTCATGAACACGACCGACGTCGAGAACTATCCGGGTTTCCCCGACGGGGTGATGGGGCCCGAGTTGATGGACAACCTTCGCAAGCAGGCTGAGCGCTTCGGTGCGGAGCTGATCACCGACGACGTGACCGAGGTCGACCTGCTCGCAGACATCAAGATCGTCAAGGTCGGCGAGACCGTGTACGGCGCCCGCACCGTCGTGCTGGCGATGGGCTCGGCGTACCGCGTCCTGGGGATCCCCGGGGAGGCGCGGCTGTCCGGTCGGGGCGTCTCCTGGTGCGCCACCTGCGACGGATTCTTCTTCCGCGACCAGGAGATCGTCGTGGTGGGCGGCGGCGACAGCGCCCTGGAGGAAGCGACCTTCCTCACCCGGTTCGCCAGCAAGGTCTACCTCGTACACCGCCGGGACAGTCTCCGAGCCAGCAAGATCATGCAGGAGCGGGCCTTCGCCAACGACAAGATCGTGCCGATCTGGGACACCGAGGTCCTCGAGGCGCTCGGACAGGACCGGCTCGAAGGCGTCCGGCTGCGCAACCTCAAGACCGGCGAGCAGAGCACGCTGGCCGCCACCGGAATGTTCATCGCCGTCGGGCACGACCCGCGCTCGGAGCTGGTCAAAGGCCAGGTCGATCTCGATGACCAGGGCTACGTCGTCGTACGCGAGGTGCACTCAACCGGGACGAGCGTGCCCGGTGTGTTCGCCGCCGGTGACCTCGTCGACCACACCTACCGCCAGGCCGTCACCGCAGCGGGGACGGGCTGCGCGGCGGCGCTGGACGCCGAGCGCTTCCTGGCAGCCACCGAAGGGCCGGTCCACAGCGGCGCCGGCTGGGACACCGGCGTGCCGGCGGCCCCGCCGGACGAGCCCTTCGACCGCGGTCACGGCTCCCTCCCGCCGCAGTAGCACGGGGAATCCAGGGCTTTGACGAACGGTTTACTCACATGCACCCCCCCAGAACCCGAGGAGCACTGATGGGCGCTAACACCAAGACCACGACAGACGCCACGTTCGCCGCCGACGTCCTGCAGAGCGACAAGCCGGTACTCGTCGACTTCTGGGCGGAGTGGTGCGGCCCGTGCAAGATGGTCGCCCCCGTGCTCGAGGAGATCGCCGGCGAGAACGTCGACAAGATCAGCATCGTCAAGCTCAACATTGACGAGAACCCAGGGGTGGCCCGCGACTACCAGATCATGAGCATCCCCACGATGGCGGTGTTCAAGGACGGCAAGATCGTCAAGTCGATCGTCGGGGCGAAGCCCAAGGCCGCCATCCTGCGCGACCTGGAGGCCTACCTGTAGGCGACTGCATCGCGCGACACGCCGGCCGGCCCCCTTTCGGGCCGGCCAGTTGTGCGCGCGGGTCGTCCTAGACTCCGGCTACCCGCCGAACCCGACACGGAGGACGTTCTGCGTGCTGCTGTACCGCCGTGGCGACACCGGGCCTGCCGTAGCCGAGATCCAAGCCACCTTGCGGCAGCTCGGCGTACTCGAAACCGACGAGCTGGACTTCGGCTGCGCGACCGACCGCGCGGTCCGCACCTTCCAGCAGCAGCGCGGCGTGAGCGTCGACGGTCTGGTCGGGGTGGAGACCTATCGGGCGCTGGCAGCCGCCCGCTGGCGGCTCGGGGACCGGCTGCTGTCGCTCGCCAGCAACCCCTTCGTCGGCGATGACGTCGCCGCGCTGCAGGAACGCCTGCTAGAGCTCGGCTTCGACGCGGGGCGCGTCGACGGCGTCTTTGGTACCCGTACGCAGACCGCCCTGCGCGGTTTCCAGCGCGAGTACGGCATGACCTCCGATGGAGCCTGCGGGATGGCGACCCTGCGGGCGCTCAAGCAGCTCGGCCGGCTGGTGACGGGCGGCCGCCCGCACGCGCTGCGTGAAACCGAGCAGCTGCACCGCTCGGGCAGCTCGCTGGCCGGTAAGACGATCGTCCTTGACCCCGGCCACGGCGGGACCGAACGAGGCGCCACCGGTCAGGGCCTTGAGGAGGCGTCGGTCGTGGAAGACCTCGCCGCCCGCATCGAAGGCCGCCTCGCCGCCGTCGGGGTTCGTGCGCTGCTCACCCGACCGGCTTCGGGCTGCCCGACCGAGCCCGAGCGGGCCGCGTACGCCAACCGCTCAGGCGCCGACCTCGTCGTGTCGCTGCACGTCGACCGGGCCGCGAGCCCGCAGCCGCACGGCGTCGCGACCTACCACTTCGGGACCGGCAGCGGCGTCACGTCGACCGTCGGCGAGGAGCTCGCCTCGCTGGTCCTGCGCGAGATCACCGCCCGGACCGACCTGTTGGACTGCGGAGCGCACGGCAAGACCTGGGATCTGCTGCGGCTGACCCGGATGCCCGCAGTGCGCCTCGAGCTCGGGCACCTCAGCCACTCCGGCGATGCCGCCCGACTCGCCGACCCCGCCTTCCGCGACACCGTCGCCGAGGCGGTGCTGGTCGCGATACAGCGCCTGTACCTGCCCGCCGACCTCGACCCGCCCACCGGCTCGCTGCGGATCCCTGACCTGTCGATGCGGTAGGTCTGGTACCGGATGTCGCGGTGCGCGTGGCCGAGGCGTACGAACGGTGCCGCCCGAGCCTGCCCGGGCCGTCGGCTCATCCAGAACGACC
>JAYVYM010000299.1:0-9069 GCA_043784245.1 Frankiales bacterium | reverse complement strand
GCGTCGGCGGAGGCCGTCGGCAGCAGGACCCGCGCGCAGACCAGCTCGAGCAGCAGGCGGGGGGCGGTCGTCCCGCGCATCTCGGTGAGTCCGGCGTGGAACAGGTCGGCGGCGCGCGACAGCCCTGCGGTCCCGTACGCCGCCACCTGACGGGCCATCCGCTCCAGCTGCTCGGCGGGGCAGTCAAGGACACCCTTGGCGCCGGCGTCGGGTACGGCGTCGAGGATCACCAGGTCGCGCAGCCGCTCCAGCACGTCGGCGGCGAAGCGCCGCGGGTCATGCCCGCCCTCCATGACGCGGTCGACCGTGGCGAAGACCGTCGCCGCGTCGGCCACCGCGAAGGCGTCGAGGACGTCGTCGAGCAGCACGTCAGGGGTCACCCCGAGCAGGTCGGCGGCGTCCTCGAGTGTCACACCCGCCGGGCCGGCCGAGGCAAGGACCTGGTCCAGGATCGACAGGCCGTCGCGCGCCGAGCCTGCCGCGGCCCGTACGACCAGCGGGACGACTGCCGGGTCGACGGCGATGCCCTCGGCGGCGATGACCTCCGTCAGCAGCGCGGTCAGGTCACGTCGCGGCATCAGCCGGAAGGGGTAGTGGTGGGTACGCGACCGGATGGTCTGCAGCACCTTCTCCGGCTCCGTCGTCGCGAAGACGAACTTCACGAACTCCGGCGGCTCCTCGACCAGCTTCAGCAGCGCGTTGAACGCGGCCGACGTGACCATGTGGGCCTCGTCGATGATGTACACCTTGAACCGCGACGAGATCGGGGCGAAGAAGGCCTTCTCGCGCAGGTCACGGGCGTCGTCGACGCCGTTGTGCGAGGCCGCGTCGATCTCGATGACGTCGAGCGAGCCGCTGCCGTTAGGGGCCAGCGCGACGCACGAGTCGCAGACCCCGCACGGGTCGGGCGTCGGCCCCCGCTCACAGTTCAGCGACCGGGCCAGGATGCGGGCGCTGGAGGTCTTGCCGCAGCCACGTGGTCCGCTGAACAGGTACGCGTGGTGGATCCGGTCGTTGGTCAGCGCCTGCCGCAGCGGGCCGGTGACGTGCTCCTGACCCTTGACCTCCGCGAAGCTGCCCGGTCGGTACTTGCGGTAAAGCGCCAGGCTCACGTGACCTCCGGGCCGTCGAAGGACCCCTCGCACACCCGCACAGAGCCCGCCTGCCCTTGCTGCCTTCCGGCCCTGGGGGGGTTGAGCGAGGTGCGCGCCGCGCGAGGGGCCTGCCGTCCACTGTAGACGCCCGGGATGGGGGCGCGGGTGCCCCGGCCCGCTAGGATCGCGGGCGGAGGATTCGCCTAGTTGGCCTATGGCGCACGCTTGGAAAGCGTGTTGGGGGCAACCCCTCGCGAGTTCGAATCTCGCATCCTCCGCTGGTCCCGACACCACCGACACCACCGAACCGCAGTACCAACCCTGCGCCTGAACCGGCCCGGTGCAGGCGCGGTGGCGGCCAGCACGTCGGGCGCTCACCTACCCTTCGGTCTGTGACGGACCAGGCAACGGTGACGGACGTCGGCGCGACGGGCGAGGGCGCTGCGTCCACGTCCCGCGAGCCGGTGATGCTCAGCATGGAGGGCGTCAGCAAGCGCTACCCCGACGGCACAGTCGCCGTCGAGCACCTCGACCTGCAGGTCGCCCGAGGTGAGCTGGTCTGCCTGGTCGGCCCGTCCGGCTGCGGCAAGACCACCATCATGAAGATGATCAACCGGCTGGTGGAGCCGACGACTGGCCGCATCGTGCTCGACGGGGACGACGTGACCCGCGTCGACCCCGTCGCGCTGCGCCGCCGGATCGGCTACGTCATCCAGCAGGTCGGGCTGTTCCCGCACCAGAGCGTCGGGGACAACGTGGCGACCGTCCCGCGGCTGCTGGGCTGGGATCGCGGCCGGACCCGGGCCCGTGCCGACGAGCTGCTCGAGCTGGTGGGGCTGGACCCGGCGGTCTACCGCGACCGCTACCCGGCGCAGCTGTCCGGCGGGCAGCGCCAGCGCGTCGGCGTCGCCCGGGCGCTGGCCGCGGACCCCCCGGTGCTCTTGATGGACGAGCCGTTCTCGGCGATCGACCCGATCGCCCGCGACCGGCTGCAGTCCGAGTTCCTGCGGGTGCAGGCCGCCGTACGCAAGACCATCGTGTTTGTCACGCACGACATCGACGAGGCGGTACGGCTCGGCGACCGGATCGCGGTGTTCCGTCAGGGCGGCGTTCTTGAGCAGTACGACACCCCGGCAGCCGTCCTGGGCAGCCCGGCGACGCCCTTCGTCGCCGACTTCGTCGGCGCCGACCGCGGCCTGCGCCGCCTCGCGGTCACCGGCATCGACCCTGTCGACCTCGACTCCCCCACGGTCATCGCCCCGCGTGACAGCCTCGCCGACGCCCGCCGCGCATTGCCCGACGGATTTGCGCTGGTGCTCGATGAGCGCGGTGGGCTGCGCGGCTACGTCTCGGCCGACCGGCTGGCCGGCGTCGGCATCGTCGCCGACCGGCTCCAGCGGCTGTCGGCCGCAGTGCCCGCCGACGCCACTCTGAAGGCCGCGATGGCCGAGATGCTGCAGCACAACGCCGGTTGGGTCGCCGTCTACGAGCCGGACAGCGGGCGCTACCTGGGCGTCCTGACCCCCAACTCGCTGCACGCCGCCCTCCGGCGCAGCGTGGAGAACGACCGCCCCGCCTCACCGCCGTAGCCGCGGGCCGTCTCCCATCGCGGGCGACAGTTGCCGGCCGACAGCGCGCTGGCTACCTCAGCGGTCGCCGGACTCGAACGCCACCAGAGCAGGCCGCTGAGCGACATCCCATCGGTGACGTGGCCTTCCCGCAGCAGCCTGCTCACCTCCGGGAAGGGCACCCACTCGATGGCGCTGGGGTCGCTGGGCTCGCCCACGTCGAACCGCAGGCTGCGGCAGGCGCACGACGTGATGGTCGAACCTCGACCCGTTCGGCACCTCGACGCCGACCAGTCCAAGCGACACCCAGGCGCTGTCGTACAGGGAGCGCCCGCCGTGCACGGCCCACTGCACGCCGCCGGCTCAGATGTCCGGAGCGACGTCGTACGTGGTCAGCAACGGCGGGGTCGCCAGGATTGTGCGCAGCCCCGATGCGCCCGCCGCAGTCGTCCGCCATGCCCGGTAGGCCGCGTCGCTCGCTGCGGATTCCCACCGCTCGAGGAGCACGATGTGCGTCTGGTCGTGGGCATCCATCAGCACCTCGACGCCCAGGCACCCGTCGAACGCCCGGGTCGCCGTGAGGGTCTCGTGGATGACGGCGAGCGCATCCGCGACGGACTCCGGCTTCAGAGTCAGGTCGAGCAACGCGAGAATGCTCATTGGCAGCTGCAGTCTGAAGGCACGCGCGCAGGCTAGCCGCGAGGCGCCACCGGCTCAGCGCCCGGGTCAGGTCGCCGCGGGAGGCGACCAGCCGGGTCGCGCAGCCGGGCAGCCGCTCAGGCCGCGAGGACCCGCTCGAGCACCTCGGCTTTGAGGCGTACGAAGTGCGGGTCGGCGAGCACCGCGCGGCCGCGGTGCGCAGGGAACGGCACGACCACCTCGTCGACGACCCGGGCGGGCCGGGCCGACAGCAGCATCAGTCGGTCACCGAGCAGCAGCGCCTCCTCGACGTCGTGCGTCACCAGCAGCGTGGTCGTCGGGCGTTCGGCGAGCAGCGCGCCCAGCCATTCGTGCATGCGCAGCCGGGTCTGCGCGTCGAGGGCGCCGAACGGCTCGTCGAGCAGCAGCACCGGTGGCCCGTTGGCCAGTACCTGCGCGATCGCCGCGCGCTGCCGCATACCGCCGGACAGCGCACGCGGCAGCGCGTCCGCGAACCCCTGCAGGCCGGTCGCGGCGAGCAGGTCGTCGACCGTCTCGCGCACCTCGCTACCCGGCCGGCCCAGCGCCCGCGGGCCGTACGCCAGGTTGTCCCGCAGTGACAGCCACGGGAACAGCCCACCGGCCTGCGCCACCATCCCGCGGGCCGGTGAAGGAGCCCGTACGGGGACACCGTCGAGCAGCACATCACCGGAGGTCGGCGACTCGAAGCCGGCGAGCAGCCGCAGCAGGGTGGACTTCCCGCAGCCGCTCGGGCCCAGCACCGACACCACCTGCCCCGGGCGCGCCTCGAGCTCGACCCGGTCCAGCACGGCCAGAGCGCCGAACGACTTCGACAGCGCCCGCGCGGCCAACGTGCCGCCGGCCCTCACCGGTCGGCCCAGCGCACCCACCGGCGACTGAACCCGCGTAGCAGCAGGTCGGCCGTCAGCCCCACGGTCGCGAACACCAGGATCCCGACGACGACCTGCTCGGTACGGCCGGTCTCCCGGGCGGCATTCATCATCGCGCCGACGCCCAGCGTGGTGCCCGACAGCTCGCCGACGATGACGCAGGTCCAGGCCAGCGTGAGCGACAGCCGCAGGCCGGTCAGCACCTCGGGCAGCGCGCTCGGCAGGTAGACCGCACGCCACATCGCCCGCCGCGGCGTCCCGAGCATCCGCGCAGTCTCCACCTGCGCACGCGGAACGCGCGCGGTGGCGTCGGCGGTGGCGACCAGCACCGGCCACAGCGCGCCGATGAAGATCAGCGCCCGGGCAGCACCCTCGCCGATACCGAACCAGATGAGCACCAGTGGCAGCCAGGCAAACAGCGGTACGGCCCGCAGGGCGTTGAGCGCCGGATCGAGCAGGTCGCGACACAGCGGCGACAACCCGAGCAGCAGGCCGACAGTGATCCCCACCGCGACGGCCAGCAGCCACGAGACGCCGCACCGGGTCAGGCTCGCGCCGAGGTGCTCGAAGCCGGCGCCGGCGTACGGCACGACGCCGGCGAAGCTGCGTCGCCGCTCGCCGACGAAGAACTCCTGCAGCGAGGTGAGCACCGTCGACGGGGCCGGCAGCAGCCGGGTCGAGATCAGGCCCCCGGCCGAGACGCCCTGCCAGCCGCCCAGCAGGGCCAGCGGCGCGAGGACACCGAGCAGCCGGCGGGCCCGCCCGGTGTGGCGCCGGCCCGCCGTCCCCGGCAGGACGGCGACCGGGGCGTTGTCGAGCAGCACGCCGGTCACGGCCTCAGGTGTTCCAGAAGTCGCGCGCGTACAGGCCCTCGTAGTCCGGCTCGGTCTTGATCACGCCAGCCGCCTTGAGCAGCCGGCCGGCGCCGGTGACCTGGGCCTCCCGGGTCTTATCGAACTTCCACACCGCGCCGACGTCGACGAGCACCGCCTCGTAGACCTGCTGGGTGAAGCCGAACTGGTTGACCAGCAGGTCCTTCCAGCGCGCCTTGTCATTGGTCCCACCGGGCGTGAGGAACTCCGCGGCCTGCTTCTGCAGCTGGACCACCTGCTTCACGACGTCTGGACGTTCCCGCAGGATCTTGCCGGACGCCCAGTTGGCGGTGTTGAAGTCACCGATCGGGGTGTTGGCGACCTCGCTGAGACGCACCCCGACGCCGGTGACGACGCTCTGCGTGCACAGCGGCTCGGTGCCGATGTAGGCATCGACATCACCGCGCGCGAGCGCTGCCGGGTGGTCGGCGTAGCCCAGTGGCACGGCGGTCACGTCGGTGCCCAGAACGAGACCGGCGTTGCGCAGCAGCTCGGTGAGGATGAGCACCTGGGCGCCCGGCGGCGGTACGGCGACCTTCTTGCCCTTGAGGTCCGGGACCGACGCGACCTTGCCGGAACGGCCGATCAAGCCGATCCCCTGCCGGGCGATCATCCCTACGATCTTGGAGGTGAGTTTGCCCTCAGAGGCGGCGATCACCGTGGTGTAGGCACCGAGCAGGCCGAAGTCGAGCTGGCCGGACTCCAGGGCGTCCTGGATCTGCGCCGAGCCCGTCACCGGCATGACCTGGATGGTCCAGTTCTTGGGCGCGAACTGCTGCCAGTACAGGGCCGACGACGCGTGGTTCTTGGCGTACACGCAGGTCTTGATGGTCACCGGCTCGCCGGTCGCGGCGCCGCTGCCGGCGGCGGACGGCGCCGCTCCGCCGTCGCCGCAGGCCGCGAGCAGGGCGGCGGCGCCGGCCCCGGCACCCAGGCCGAGCAGGCGCCGACGGGTCAGGGCGGGCAGGCTGACAGGCATCGGGCTCCTCGGGGACAGGGGTGGCAGCAGCACATCAAACCAGGCTCAACTGCTACCGCTGCATGACGTGCCGGCGCTGCATGTTGTCAGCGCCCACCGGTGCGCCGTGCTCGCCACCGACGAAGGCCCACCCCCGTCAGGACGGGCAGCAGCACCGCACCGATCAGCAGCAGCAGCACCCAGCCACCAGGCTCGGCCCGTACGCGGGGCGCGTCGAAGGCCACCGGGAAGGCCTTGCGCCAACGACCCGGCTCCGAGCCGCCGCCGATCGCTGCTGTGTCGGAGCCGGCCGGGCCGCCAGCTGCGCCGGCGCCGGCAACCCCCGCGCCGACGGCGGCTGTCGGGGCGGCTGCGGCCGGACCGGTCCCCGGCGCCTTACTCACGCCCGGTCGGGTGGTCGCGACGCCGCCGGCCCCGCCGGCGCCAGGACCGGCGCCCCCGGAGCTGCCCACGCCGGCCGCGCACGAGGGCAGAAACGGGTCACACGGGCTGGCGGCGTCGGCTCCCAGGCTGCCCGCGAAGCGCGGGTTGCTGCAGGTGGTGGCGGTGAGCGCCGCGGCCGGCTGGCCGGTGAGCCGCCCGACGGCCTTCGCCATCTCCTGCGACAGGTTGGGGGGCAACGGCGAGTAGCCCAGGGTGGCCATGGACGTCTGTCCGGCGCAGGAGACATAGCTCAGGAAGGCGGCCATCGTCTGGGTCTGCCCCGGGTCGGGGTAGGCCCCCCTGCAGGTGGGCCGGTCAGGGCTCTGGCCGCAGGGCAGCGTGATGTAGGAGTACGCCGAGATGGGATAGGTCTTCGGGTTCTTGCTTGCGTAGACCCCTGACAGCTCCTGTGTCAGGTCCGGGCGCAGCGCCGCGGACTCCAGCGCCGCCGAGATGTTCTCGGCGTACGGCAGGACGTAGCCGCCGGCGGCGTTGCGGACCCATGCGGTGGGTACCTTCTCCGTCTTGGCGTAGCCGAACTCGTCAAAGGCGATCGAGAACTGCCCGTTGTTGTCGTTGGCAACGAACTGGGCGATCTGCTGGGAGTCGCCGAATGCGACCGTGGTGGGACGGTTGTTCACCGGGCTCGGGTTGCTGCACTCGATGATCACCGGTCGGATGCGCGCGCTGCCGCAGCCGTTGCCCTCGAACCAGGTGACGTACTCCTGGCCCAGGGTCGAGGCGATGAAGTCGCAGAACAATGCGGTGGTCCCGGAGCGGCCACTGGGCAGGACCACCTTGATGGGCACGTCCGGGAACACGATCCCCTTGTTGGTGGCGGAGATCGCCGGGGCGGACCACTTCGTGATCGTGCCGATGAAGATGCGCGCGACGGTCACCGCGTCCAGGTGCAGGTATTCGACCTTCTGCCCGGACTTCTCGCGCAGGTTGTACATGATGGCGGTGGCGCCGGCCACGTCGGGCACGTACTGGAACCCGCGGGTGACATCGGCATCGGCGACCTGCAGCGCAGGGAACTCCGCCTCCGTACCGGCAAAGGCCGAGCCGCCGTTCTTGTACAGCGTCATGCCGGCCGGCGACCCGGTCGGGGTGTACTGCACCTGGATCCCCGCCGCATTCGCCTGCGACTTCCACTGGTTCATGGCCAGGTTGACCTACGACGAGCCGGAGCCCAGGGCGCTGGTCGGCGCCGCGGAGGCCGGCTGCCCGACGACGACCACGAGCAGGGTGATCAACCCCGTCAGCAGCAGGGCGAGCACGGACCGCGCCCTCGTCCGAACCGTCCACTGACGTAGTCGAGCGTGCGCGGGTCGGCGGGGCTGTGGAACATCGTGGCCGTCGGCCCGTGCTCGACGATGTAGCCCGGCTCGTTCTCGGCGGCGAGGAAGAACGCGCAGGAGTGCGAGACCCGCTGCGCCTGCTGCATGTTATGGGTGACGATGACCACGGTGACGTCGTCCACGAGCTCGGCGATGGTCTCCTCGATGCGCCGGGTCGACGTGGGGTCCAGCGCCGAGCACGGCTCGTCCATCAGCAGGACATTGGGGCGGACGGCCAGCGAGCGCGCGATGCACAGGCGCTGCTGCTGACCGCCGGACAGCGCCCCGCCGGGCGAGTCCAGCCGGTCCCGTACCTCTTTCCACAGCCCGGCGCGAGTCAGGCTCTACTCGACCAGGTCGGCCCGCCGATCGGTCTTGATGCCGCCGAGCTTGAGCCCGGCCAGCACGTTGTCCCGGATCGAGGCGGCCGGGAACGGGTTGGGCTTCTGGAACACCATGCCGATGGGCGCCCGGACCTTCTGCGGCCGCTGGCTGTTGCCGTAGACGTCCTCATCGTCGAGCAGCACCTCGCCGGCCAGGCTGGCACTGGGCACCAGCTCGTGCATCCGGTTGAGGATCCGCAGGAACGTCGACTTTCCGCAGCCGGACGGACCGATCAGAGCGGTCACCTCGCGCGCCGGCATTCGCAGGTCGACGTCGCGCAGGACGAGCCGGTCCCCGAACCACGCCGAGACGCCGCGACCGTGCCGGCCGACGCCTTCTGCGCAGCCCGTACCTACGCGACCGTCCCGGCCGCGGGACAGCTCCAGGCCCCGAACGGCTCGACGGCCGGCAAGGCCGCGCTGCAGGCGTCCGCGGACGCGGGTGACGGCTGCATCGACATCGCGCGGTCGTCCTCGGCCCGCTCGTCCACCGACCCGGCCACGTTCCAGTACTTCGCCTTCGCCCGTGACGCCGTCAGCTACGCCTCCTTCACCGGAAGCCCGGCGCCGGCGAACCTCACAATTGCCCAGCTGCGCGGCATCTTCAACTGCACCTTCACCAACTTCAACCAGGTCGGTGGTGGCGCCGGCCAGATTCAGCGCTCCTGCCGCAGGACGGCTCCGGAACCCGCAAGTTCTTCATCAGCAACGTGCTGCTCGCCGCCGACCCGACGACGATCTCCTCGGCCAGCTGCCCGGCAGTGAAGATCTTCCAGGAGAACACCGGAAGCACGGTCCCGGTTGCTGACCGCAGCTCGGCCATCGCGCCGTACTCCGCCGGCCAGTTCATCGCACAGGCC
>JAYVYM010000298.1:0-8651 GCA_043784245.1 Frankiales bacterium | reverse complement strand
CAGGACGGCGCCCTCGGCAAGCTCCCGGTCGGCGCGGTCGGGGGCGCCGCCCGCCCGGAACGCCTCAGCCGCCTCGCGGCGCTTCTTCGCCTCCCGCGCGACCACTGCTCGAACCTCGTCCTCGGACAGCTCCCGCGCGGCCCTGCCCGACACCTCAGCGTCCTTGATGGCGGTCAGCGCCATCCGCAGCGTCGCCCGTACGACGTCGTCCTGCGCTCTCATCGCCGCGGTCAGGTCGGCCTTCAGCTGCTCCTTGAGGGACACCCGGGCAGGCTACGCGGGGCGCGTCCGGCGGCCACTGCCACGGCCCACCGGCCTGTAGGCTGTCAAGCGCAACGGCACGACGACCGGGGTGTGGCGCAGCTTGGTAGCGCGCTGCGTTCGGGACGCAGAGGTCGCAGGTTCGAATCCTGTCACCCCGACCAGCAGTCCTCCCGAAGCCGAAGGCCGCTCCCACCAGGGGCGGCCCTTCTGCTGTCGTCCCGGCCGTCCCGTCTGCTCGGCACGTAGCCTCGCCAGGTGACCGAAACCGTGCCCCGCAACAACGTTCCGGTGTGGGAGCAGCGCGTCCGCGCGACCCGCGTCTCGCTGCCCGAGTGGGCCCGCGACGCCGCAGACCGGTGCCTCTATGTCAGCAATGCCACCGGCACCTTCGAGCTCTACGCGTGGGACCGGGCCTCCGGCAGCACGCGGCAGGTGACCGACCGCGCCAACGGCACGTCCGACGGGGCGCTTGCACCGGATGGCGAGTCGGTGTGGTGGTTCGACGACAGCGACGGCGACGAGTTCGGGATCTGGCGACGCCAGCCGTGGGCCGGTGGTGCCGACGACGAGGCGCTCCCGGGAGTGCCGGCCGCCTATCCCGCTGGGCTCGAGATCGGTCGGACCCTGACGGTGGCCGGCTGCTCCGACGACGGCGGGTCGACCGCCTGGCTCGTCGACGACGACGGGGCCCGGGTGCTCTACCGCCACGAGCAGGACGCCGACGTCGCCGGGCTGTCGCGCGACGAGCGGCTGGTCGTCCTGGAGCACAGCGAGCACGGCGACAGTCGGCACAAGGCGCTGCGGGTGCTCACCATCGCCGGCGACGTCGTGGCCGATCTGTGGGACGGCGAGGGGCTGGGGCTGTCCGTCCTGGGCTTCTCCCCGGTGTCCGGCGACGACCGGTTGCTCGCGCTGCACGAGCGCAGCGGCCGGCCACTGCCGTTCCTGTGGAACCCGAGGACCGGCGTCCGGGTCGACCCGGACCTCACCGCACTGCCCGGCGACCTGTCGGCCGACTGGTACGAGGACGGCGCCGCCCTGCTCGTGCACGCCGAGCACCGCGCCCGCTCGACCCTGCACCGGCTGGACCTCGCGACCGGCGCGCTCGAAGCGCTGCCGACGCCGCCGGGCACCGTCACCGGCGCGACCACCCGCCCCGACGGCACCGTCGAGTACGCCTGGTCCAGCGCCGCCGAGCCGCCCGTGGTGCGCTCGACGAAGGGCAACGTCGTGCTGACGCCGGCCGGCCCGCGGGCCCCCGGCTCGGTGCCCGTGGAGGATCTCGAAGCCCCCGGCCCGGGCGGCGCGGTGCATGCGCTGCTCGCCCGACCGGCTGGACCGGGCCCGTACCCCACCGTCTTCCTGGTGCACGGCGGCCCCACCTGGAACAACAGCGACGCCTTCGCAAGTGACCGCGCCGCGTACGTCGACCTGGGCTGCGCGACCGTCGAGGTGAACTACCGCGGCTCGACCGGCTATGGACGCGAGTGGCGGGACGCCCTCACCGGCCGGCCGGGCCTGACCGAGCTCGAGGATCTCGCCGCCGTGCGCACGCAACTCGTCGAGCAGGGCGTCGCGGACCCCACCCGGATCGCGCTGACCGGCGGCTCCTGGGGCGGCTACCTGACCTTGCTCGGCCTGGGCACCCAGCCGGAGCTGTGGACGGCCGGGGTCGCCGTGGTCCCCGTGGCCGACTACGTCGCGGCGTACGAGGACGAGATGGAGCCGCTCAAGGCGTTCGACCGCTCGCTGTTCGGCGGCTCGCCGCAGGAGGTGCCGGAGGTCTACCGGCGGTGCTCGCCGTTGACGCACATCGCGCAGGTCCAGGCGCCGGTGCTCGTCCTGGCTGGGGCCAACGACCCGCGCTGCCCGATCCGGCAGATCGACAACTGGCTGGCAGCGGCCGCCGAGCTCGGCAAGGACGTCGAGGTGTACCGCTTCGAGGCCGGACACGGCTCGCTGGTCGTCGACGAGCGCGTCCGACAGCTGCGCGCCGAGCTGGAGTTCGTGGCCCGACGACTCGGACTTCCCGCCCCCGGCTGATCCCGGTCCCGACGCCACCGGCGGGTGGAGCGCCGAGACGGTCAGCCGGTGGGCGGCCCGATGCTCACGCTGCCGCTCGGAATGACGACGTCGCCGGCAGCCGTCGGGGTCGGAGTCGGGCTGGCAGTCGGCGGTGCCGTCGAGGTCGGAGTCGGGCTTGGCGTCCGGGACTGCGTGGGGCTCGGTGTCGGGGTCGCGCTGGGCGACGCCGACGGGCTGGCGGTGCGGGTTGGTGTCGGGGTTGGTGTCGGGGTTGGTGTCGGCGTCGGCGTCGGTGTCGGCGGGGCGTCGAGCAGGGCGGCGTCGACGCGTAGCTTCTCGACCAGGGCGCGGATCCGCTGAGCCTTGTCCAGCGGCAGGTCGGCGGCGCTCTGCCGGTTGACGACCGCCCCGAGGCGGTCGAGGGCGCCCCGCAGGCCAGGGGCGTCCTTGGCATTGGCGGTGTTCGTGACGTCAGCCAGCGCCGTGTTCAGGTCGGCCTTCGGTGAGGAGGCGCAGCCGCTCAGCAGCGCGGCGGCTACCAGCGCGACCAGTGCCGGTCGCATCCTCATGACGCCACCTCGTCCTGCAGCTGCTGCAGGTCCTGCCTGAGCTGCTGCGGGAGGTCGGTGCCCACGCGGGCGGGGGTCGGCCCCGGGGCGTTGCTCGCATGGTCGTACGCGACGAAGCTGAGGACCGCCGCGCCGATCAGGGCCACCAGCAGCAGCGCCCACAGCCAGCCGCTGCTGCGGGGAGCAGGCACGACGGAGGGGGCGGCCGCGGGGCGTGCCGGGCGGGCCGGCGGGGTGGCCAGCGAGCGGTCGAGCAGCCTGCGGTCCAGCACCTGCGTGCGGTCGTCAGCCAGCGGCGTCACGACGGTGGCCGCCTCGCCGCCGGCCGAGATGGCGGCGAGCTCACGGGCCGCCTCGTACGCGGTGGGCCGCGGGCCGGACTCGCGGGCGGTCATGGACGTGAGCAGGCCAGGCCAGCCCGAGGGCAGCGTCTGAGGCACGGCGGGCTGCCGGTTGAGCCGGGCGAGCGCCACCTCGATCGCGTTGCCGGGGTACTCGCGCCGCCCGGTGAGGCACTCGAGCAGCACCAGGCCGAGTGAATAGACGTCGGACAGCGGGCCCACATGGGTGCCCAGCACCTGCTCCGGTGACAGGTAGGACGCCGTGCCGACGGTCAGTCCCGTGGCTGTCACCTTGGCCGCGTCGACGAGCCGGGCGATGCCGAAGTCGGTGAGCCGCACCCGGCCGTCGCGGCCCAGCAACACATTCGCCGGTTTCACGTCGCGGTGTACGAGCCCCTCGCCGTGCACGTGGGCAAGGGCCTCGGCGAGCACCCGGCCAATCTGTGCAGTCCGCTCAGAGCTGAGCGGGCCGCGCAGCACCGCATCGGCAAGCGTCTCGCCGACGACGAGCTCCATCACGACCCACGGCCGGCCGGCGTCGTCGGTGCCCGCGTCGTAGACCGGGACCAGACCCGGTGCATTGAGCTTGGCGAGCAGCCGAGCCTCGTCGCCGACCCGGCCGGTGTCGTCCCCGCCGCTGGCGGTGACGAGCTTGACAGCGACCCGGCGGCCGAGCGACTCGTCATACGCCGCCCAGACCTCGGCGGACCCACCGCGGCCGACAAGCTCCTCCAAGCGGTAGCGGCCGCCCACATGCGAGCCGGGGCGGCCCGCTGACAGCGCGATGGAGTCGGTCACGTCGTCCTTCCGTACGGTCGTGCCGCCCGCGGGGTCAGCGGGTAGCGGCGGTGAGCTGCGGTGCGCCGCACTGCGCGCCCAGGTTGCGCGCGACGAGCTCGGCGATCTGCACCGCATTGAGCGCGGCGCCCTTGCGCAAGTTGTCACCGCAGATGAACAGCGCGAGCCCGTCGGGCCCGTCCTGGCGCAGCCTCCCGACCAGGCTCTCGTCGTGGCCGGCGGCGGCCAGCGGCGTCGGTACGTCGACCAGGCGTACCCCCGGAGCGTGGGCCAGGAGGTCGCTGGCGCCCTCGACCGTGAGCGGCCGGGAGAACTGCAGGTTGAGTGACAGCGAGTGGCCGGTGAAGACCGGCACCCGCACGCAGGTAGCGGACACCACCAGAGTGGGGATGCCCAGGATCTTGCGGCTCTCGTTGCGGAGCTTCTGCTCCTCGTCGGTCTCCCGCGAGCCGTCCTCGACGACCGACCCGGCCAGCGGCAGGACGTTGAACGCAATCGGCGCGACGTACTGCTGCGCGGCCGGGTAGGGCACCGCAGCGCCGTCGTGCACCAGCTCGCGGCCACGCCCGCCGACCGCCGCGACCTGGCCGGCGAGCTCCTCGACGCCGGCGAGACCGCTGCCCGACACCGCCTGGTAGGTGCTGGCGGTGATCCGCAGCAGCCCGGCTTCATCGTGCAGCGGCTTGAGCGCCGGCATCGCCGCCATCGTCGTGCAGTTGGGGTTGGCGACGATGCCCTTGCGGGCGTCCTGCAGGGCCCGCGGGTTGACCTCGCTGACCACCAGCGGCACGTCCGGGTCCATCCGCCAGGCTGAGCTGTTGTCGATGACCAGGGCTCCAGCGTCCGCGAACCGCGGGGCCTGCTGCCGGGAGGTCGCGCCACCCGCGGAGAACAGCACGATGTCCAGCCCGGTCGGGTCGGCGGTGGCGGCGTCCTCGACCACCAGGTCGCCGCCGGCCCAGGACAGCGTCCGGCCGGCAGAGCGCGCGGAGGCGAACACCCGCAGCTCAGCGACCGGGAAGCCGCGCTCGGCCAGCAGCCGCAGCATCACTGCACCGACTTGGCCGGTGGCGCCGACGACACCCACCCGCAGCGCGCTCACCGCCCAGTCCCGCCGTGCACGGTCGCGCGCTCGCCCTCGTCGACGCCGAGCTCGAACGCCTCGTGCACCGCCTTCACCGCGCTCGGGACGTCGGTGTCGCGGCAGACCACCGAGATGCGGATCTCCGAGGTGGAGATGGCCTCGGCGTTGACACCGACGGCGGCGAGCGCCTCGAAGAACGTCGCCGTGACGCCCGGGTGGCTCTTCATGCCGGCGCCGACCAACGACACCTTGCCGATGTGCTCATCCGAGAGCAGCGCCTCGAAGCCGACGCTGCTCTGCAGCCGCGACAGGGCCGACATCGCGGTCGTCAGGTCGCTGGTGGGCAGCGTGAAGGACACGTCCGTGCGACCGGCCGCCCCTGACACGTTCTGCACGATCATGTCGATGTTGACCTGGGCGTCCGCGACGACCCGGAAGATCGCCGCTGCCTCGCCGGGCTTGTCCGGCACGCCGACCACGGTGATCCGGGCCTCGGACAGGTCGTGGGCGACCCCGCTGATGATGGCCTGCTCCACGGGGGTGTCTCCTGTGATCGTGGTACCGGGACGGTGCGAGAAAGACGAGCGCACCACGAGCCGCACGCCATAGCGCCGGGCGTACTCCACGCACCGCAGGTGCAGAACTTTGGCCCCGCAGGCAGCGAGCTCGAGCATCTCCTCGTAGGACACCGTCGTCAGGTGCCGCGCGTCCGGTACGAGGCGCGGGTCGGCGGAGTAGACGCCGTCGACATCGGTGCAGATCTCGCAGACCTCGGCCCCCAGAGCAGCCGCCAGCGCGACGGCTGTGGTGTCGGACCCGCCGCGACCCAGCGTGGTGATGTCCTTCGTGTCCTGGCTGACGCCCTGGAACCCGGCGACGATCGCGATGTGGCCCTTGTCCAAGGCGTCACGGATGCGCCCGGGCGTGACATCGATGATGCGCGCCTTGCCGTGCGCTCCGTCGGTGATCACCCCGGCCTGCGAGCCGGTGAACGAGCGGGCCGACGCGCCGAGGTTGGCGATCGCCATCGCCAGCAGCGCCATCGAGATGCGTTCGCCGGCGGTCAGCAGCATGTCGAGCTCGCGACCTGGCGGCAGCGGCGAGACCTGCTGGGCGAGCTCGAGCAGCTCGTCGGTGGTGTCGCCCATCGCGCTCACCACGACGCAGACCTCGTGGCCGGCCTTGCGAGTTGCCACGATGCGCTCCGCGACACGCTTGATGCGCTCCGCGTCGGAGACCGACGAGCCACCGTACTTCTGTACGACCAAACCCATGGGTACGCAGCCTACCGGCGCCCGGACGGCCGGACCGGTCAGGGCAAGGCGTATCGGCGGAGCGCCTTGGGTTCGTTACTCGTCGGGCAGCAATGGCCGTACGACCACCTCGGCGCGGTCTGCGGTGCCAGGCTGCCCACACTGCCGGCGTCAGACATCGACCCGGCGGCGCCCCTCGAAGGCCCGGCCGAGGGTGACCTCGTCGGCGTACTCGAGGTCGCCGCCGACCGGCAGCCCGCTGGCGAGGCGCGTCACGGTCAGCCCCATCGACCGCACCAGCCGGGCGAGGTAGGTCGCGGTCGCCTCACCCTCAAGGTTGGGGTCGGTGGCCAGGATGAGCTCGGTGACGGTGCCGTCCTGCAGGCGGACGAGCAGCTCGCGGACCCGCAGGTCGTCCGGGCCGATGCCCTCGATCGGGCTGATCGCACCACCGAGCACGTGGTAGCGCCCGCGGAACTCCCGGGTCTTCTCGACCGCAACAACGTCCTTGGGCTCCTCGACGACGCAGATGACGGTGAGGTCGCGGCGTGGGTCGCGGCAGACCCGGCACTGGTCCTGCTCGCTGACGTTGCCGCAGACCGTGCAGAACCGCACCGAGTCCTTGACGGTCGTCAGCACCTTGGCCAACCGGGCGACGTCGGCCGGGTCGGCCGACAGCAGGTGGAACGCGATGCGCTGCGCGCTCTTCGGCCCGACGCCGGGCAACCGGGCGAGCTCATCGATCAGATCCTGGACCGCACCCTCGTACAAGAGGCCTACATCCCGGGCAGGCCGAGGCCGCCCATACCGCCGGTCACCGGGCCCATCCGCTCAGCCTGCAACGCCGCCGAGGCTCTGGCGGCGTCGTGCAGCGCGGCCACGACGAGGTCCTCCAGGCTCTCCATGTCGTCCTGGTCGAGCGCCTCGGGCGCAATCTTCAGGCTGATGACATCACCGGCCCCCGTGACGGTTGCGGTCACCAGGCCACCGCCGGCGGTGCCCTGAACCGTCGCCTGAGCCAGCTCCTCCTGCGCGGCCAGCACCTGCTGCTGCATCTTCTGCGCCTGCTTCATCAGCTGCTGCATGTTGGGCTGGCCGCCTGGCTTCACGCTGCGCTCCTGGATACGTGTGGGGGTGACTGCGAGCGTACGGGGAGCATCCGACACCGCCGAGCGCCGCGCCCGGGCGCCCTTGCCCGGAGCGTCCCGGCGAGCAGCCCGGCCGCAGAGCACGGCGTTCAGGCATCGGCCCGGAGACGTGGCTGACCGGCTCGTGCCCGGCTCAGTCCTCGCGCCGGTCGAGGACCCGGCCACCGAGCGCCTGCTGGACGAGCCGTAGAGCCGCGTCTTCGCCGCGCTCGACAGGCGGCTCGCTCCCGTCGTCGTCGGCGGCCTCGTCGCCCGGCGCGAAACCCTCGTGCACCGGCGTCTGCGGGGGGCTCGCCGGTCCGGAACCCACCGGTCCCGACCCGGCCGGCCGCTGCCCCGCCGGTCGCTGGCCTACCGGCGCGGGTGCGGTACTGACGCCGGGGAGGCAGACCACCTCCAGGTCGACGCCGAGGACCTCGCGAAGCGCCTCCCTGAGGACCTCGATGTGCACGCCCTCCGAGAACTGCCGGGCAAGTGTCGGCGTCGTGAACAGCACCGACAGCCGTCGTCCCTCGACGGCGGCCACAGTGGTCTCGGACAGCCGCGCGTGGGTCACTCGCTTGGACTGCTTGACCTTCTGCAGCACGGTGTCCCAGGCGCGGCGGACCTCGGCGGCGTCCAGCCCGCCGGCCCCGGCCGCATCGATGCCGGACGGGGTATCGGCGGCGGGTGCGACACCGAGCGTCGCGATCGTCGGCCAAGCCGGCGCACCGGCGTCCGCAGCCGACGGGCGGTCCGGTGCGGCGTCCCCCGCCGACCCGGTCACGCCCGCTTGGTCGGCTGGGCGCCCGACCGCAGGTACCGCTGCGGGAGCGGCCGGGCGCCGGACCGCAGGTACCGCTGCGGGAGCGGCCGGGTCGGCTGGCAGAGCCGGGGCCGCCCGGGACCGGTCCGTCACGACCCGGTCCCGGGCGGGTAGCGCGGCCGGGCCGGGGACAACATCGGTCCCCGCCGGCTCCGCCGGGGGGAGTTCGCTGCGAGGCGCGGCCGGTACGCTCCGCGGCGTCGCCGGCACGGCGGTCCCACCGATGTCGAACCGTCGCTCGAGCCGCTCGACCCGGCTGACGACAGCGTCGGCGGAGGCCGTCGGCAGCAGGACCCGCGCGCAGACCAGCTCGAGCAGCAGGCGGGGGGCGGTCGTCCCGCGCATCTCGGTGAGTCCGGCGTGG
>JAYVYM010000297.1:0-12584 GCA_043784245.1 Frankiales bacterium | reverse complement strand
GCCTCGATCATCTCCTCCAGGAGCAGGACGTCACGCCGCATACAGGGGCTGAGCCTCCGCTAGTACGGCCGCGCGCAGACGCTCGTGCAGCGCCGCCCGCGACACTAGGTCGACCGGCCGCCCGAACAGCTCGGACAACTCGTCTGACAGGTCCTCAATCTCCCAGCCGAGCCGCCGACCGGGCTGCAGCTCGTACAGGACGTCCACGTCACTCGATGGGTCGGCCGTCCCCCGGGCCACCGAACCGAAGATCATCAGTCGGGCGATGCCATAACGCGCGCAGACGGCAGCCAGCCGCACCTCGTCTACCGTCACACCCGCCACGATCACTCTGCAAGGCTATCCCCCGCTCGCACCCGACGGCCCGATCGCCGAGCCCGGCGCGTGCAACGGCTCGCAACAGTCTGCGGACGACAGGCTCACGAGGGTCACCTGCAGGGCCTTGTGGTCAAGTGGTGGTGAACTGTGGAACGAGTGCGTTATCGGAGCAGGTCAGAGCGGTGCGTGGTGCGCTCTTGAAAACCGCTAGGGGTGCAAGCTCCTCGAGGGTTCGAATCCCTCGCCCTCCGCCCCTGATCTGCAGGTCTGCCTGGATCTGCCTGTCCGACACCGAGGACCTTCGCGCGAGCCTCCAGGGGGTGGCGCAGCGGGGCCACATCCCGCAGCCCACACGTAATCAGGGCGCACGTGACTACCCCAGACTGGTCATCACGGGCCATGGCTCACGGTGCCTGATGCGCGGAGCGTGACCATCGATCGGTCACCGATGGTGACGGCGGAGGATGGAGAACGTGATGTCGCATCATGAAGACTTGGCTCGCCAAGGGATTGCTGCCTTCAATGCCGACGACTGGGACGGCGTTCGGGCCCTGTGCGCTCGCGGCTACGTGTACGACGAAACAGGTACCGGCCGGCATCTGACAGACCTGGACGAGGTGATCGAAGCGCTTGTGGGCTGGAAGGCGGCGCTGCCCGACTGCACGGGTGAGGTGCTGCGTGTCGTCGGCGAAGGAGACATCATCGCCATGGAGATCCGCTGGACGGGCACCCAGACCGGGCCCATGCCGATGGGCGCCACCGTGCTGCCACCGTCGGGCCGCAGGATCGACGTTCTCGGGACGATGTGGCAGCGCTGGCAGGGCGACCAGATGATCGAGGAGCGCAACCACCTCGACGTGCTGACCATGCTCGCCCAGCTCGGCGCACTGCCGGCCCAGGTTCCCGGTTGACGTCATCAACAGCCGCTCCAGGCACGAGAAGACGTGCGAGGTAGGGCGGAGGCGTTGTCATGCTCGAGGCAGAGGTCGCCAGGCTGCGCGCGATGTACGTCGGTGGCCGCGGCAACGCGACGGCCCGGCGGTACGCGCGGTTCTGGAACATGGCGTTCCGGCTCGGCGTTCTGCCGCGGCGCTGGGTCACGCTGGAGGTGCCCGGTCGGCGTACGGGACGGGTCACGCGATTCCCCCTCGGCATGGCGGATGTCGGCGGCGACTGGTACCTGGTCTCCATGCTCGGCGAGTGCAACTGGGTCCGGAACGTGCGTGCTGCAGAGGGCCGCGCCCACCTGCGACGACTGCGGGCGCGTCCGGTCAGGCTCGTCGAGATCTCGGTAGCTGAGCGGGCGCAGGTGATCCGGCAGTACGTCAGGAAGGTGCCGGGGGCTCGGCCGCACGTCTCCGTCGACCGGCACGCGCCTGTCGCGGCGTTCGAGGCCATCGCCGCGGACCACCCGGTCTTCCGGGTCGTTCCGCTGTAGTCACCCTGCGCGGGGGACCACGGTGAGTCCTGCACCGCCAGGGTCCGGCGGCAACTGAACGCCAGCTTCGGGACCTTTGGCCCGTGGTCGGCGCAGATGTCGGCAGTACGTTGACGGCCTCGCTGAGAACCAGCCAGCCCGGGTCGAGGTCGCCGCACACAGCCGCGACCTCGTCGAGTTTCTTGCTCGCCGCCGGGCGCCCCGGCGATCTCCATTCTGGAGTGCGCGTGCTCACACCGTTGCGACATCCCATGCCCGAGCCTCAGCAAGACGTGGCGACTTCGGGAGCTGCGGGTGCGAGCTCTCGGCACATCGTTGCGCTGCTGCTGGGCTGTCTGCTGCTGGTGCCCGGTGTCAGCGTCCTGTTGGGCGGCGGTGGTCTGGCGCTGGCGTACGCCTTCGGTCGTGACGCCGCCGGCTACTTCTCCACGACCGTCACCGGCCTGCACACCCGGACGGCGGCACTCGTGGATCGGGAGCTCCCGGTGACGGTCGACCCCGGCGTGCCGATTCGGCTGCTCGACGCCCTTGACCCCCGCGTACGGCTGAGGGTCGCCGCGGCCGATGGCAACGGACCGCTCTTTGTCGGCATCGGGCCGGTGGCCGACGTCGATCGCTACCTGGCGACAGTGGCGCACGAGAACGTCGTACAGGTCTCGGGCAGCGGCGCGCCCCTCTACGACAGCCGGCCCGGCAATCAGGTCGCGCCGGACCCCGCCACCCAGACGTTCTGGGCCGCCCAGGCGACCGGACCGGGTCCGCCGACCCTGACCTGGACCGTGGCCAGCGGCCGCTGGGCCGTCGTCGTCATGAACGCCGACGGCACACCCGGTGTGGCGGTTGACGCCGCCGAGGTCGGGATCCGGTCCGGGCTTGTCCTCCCGCTGGTGTTCACGCTGCTCGGGGTGGGCGTCCTGCTCAGCACCCTGGCCGCTTTCCTGATCATCCGCGGAGCGGCCGCCCGCCACGACGGGAGGGGCGCGCTGCAGGTCCCGGCGAGCTCCGCCCACGGGCCGACGGGGGCCACGGCGGTGGGCGCGCAGCCCGTTGCACTCACGGCACGTCTGGAGCCGGGACTCTCGCGGTGGTTCTGGCTGGTGAAGTGGTTCCTGGTCGTGCCGCACCTGGTGGTACTGGCTGTGCTGTGGCCGGTGTTCCTGGCGGTGACCGCCGTGGCCGGTGTCTGGATTGTGTGTACCGGCCGCTACCCCCGCTCGCTGTTCACGTTCAACGTCGGGGTGCTGCGCTGGTCCTGGCGGGTGTCCTACTACGCCGCCGGCGGCGGGATCGGCACCGACCGCTACCCGCCGTTCACCCTGGGGCCGGCGCCGGACTATCCGGCGACGCTGGACATCGACTACCCGCGCCGGCTGTCCCGGCCGCTGGTGCTGGTGAAGTGGTGGCTGCTGGCGATCCCGCAGTACGTCGTCGTCGGCCTGCTCGTGAACGGCTGGTGGGGTTGGACCTCCGTCGGCGGCAACGACCTGCGGGTCGACCCGTTCGGGGGCGGGATCCTGGGCCTGCTGGTCTTGTTCACCGGCATCGTGCTCCTCGTCACCGGGCGATACCCGAGGCCGCTGTTCGACCTGATCGTCGGGCTGAACCGCTGGGTTTACCGGGTGATCGCCTACGCCGCGCTGATGACCGATACATACCCGCCGTTCCGGCTCGATGAGGGCGGGTCGGAGCGGCCCGTCCTCATCGCGCCCAATGACCCGGCGACCGACTCTCTCGACCTGCGGGTCCCTGCCCGGCCCGGGAGCCGGCGGTGACGAGCCCGACCTCCACACGCCGCCCGGACGGGCCGCCCGCTACACCCGACCACCGAGCCGGCCGCTGGCGGTACGCAGCCGGCGTCGCGGTGGCCGCGGCCACCGGCTACGGACTGCTGGCCGGCTGGTGGACACCGCGGGGCCCGATCAGCACCGGCCAGGCAGTCGCCGCACTTGGACTGAGCCTGGCGGTCGGCGCCGTCGCAGGCCTGGCGATGCGCTCGCGCTGGTCGATGCTGCTTGCCCCGGTCACCTTTGTGGCGGTCTTCGAGCTGACCAGGAGGTGGACGGTCGGCCCGCTCGTCGACGGCATCCACCTCACCAGCGTCTACGGAGCCCTGGCCTTCCTCTCCGGTCGCGGCCTGCACGGTGTGCTGGCGCTGCTCCCGATGCTGCTCGGTGCCGCGCTCGGGGCCGGGGCGGGCCGACGCCTGGACGGCGGTTGGCGCAGCCGGCGCTGGTGGGGCACCGCGGGGCTGTGGAGCCGCCGGTCACTGACCGCTCTGCTGGCCGTGGGGCTACTGGCAATGACCGCAGGGCTGCTGCGACCTGCCAGTACGGCGGCGATTCACGACAGCCGGGGCAAGACCCTGGCCGGAAGTGTCGCTGAGCTCGGCCGCGTCCACGTCGGCGGCCATGACCTCAGCATGATGATCCGCGGCGAGAGCACGACCAGCCCCGTCCTGCTTTACCTCACCGGCGGTCCCGGCGGTACCGACATCGGTGCGCTGCGCCGGCACAGCCAGAACCTGGAGCAGGACTTCGTCGTCGCGACCTACGACCAGCGCGGCGCCGGTGGCTCCTACGACCAGCTCGACCCGACCTCCACCCTCACCCTCGCCAACGCGGTCAGCGACACGGTCGCGGTGAGCAACTACCTGCGCAGCCGGTTCCACCAGAACAAGATCATCCTGGTTGGCAACTCCTGGGGAAGCATGCTGGGCGTCCTGGCCGCCCAGGCTCATCCCGAGTTGTACCGGGCGTTCGTGGGCGCCGGCCAGATCGTCGACATCCGCGCGACCGACCGGATCTACTACCAGGACACGCTGGCCTGGGCGCGGCGCACCGGCAAGGCCGGT
Organism: Frankiales bacterium; assembly: GCA_043784245.1. Classification (GTDB taxonomy): domain Bacteria; phylum Actinomycetota; class Actinomycetes; order Mycobacteriales; family SCTD01; genus JAYVYM01. Next base: position 7,977 of record JAYVYM010000297.1, on the reverse strand, counting down.
CTGGTCGACACGCTGACGGGGAACGGCCCGCCGCCGTACCGGGACTCGCTGGACTACGAGGCGGTCCTGGGTCACGAGGCGGACGTCTACCCCTATGACGACACCGTCAACGACGAGAGCGTCGGCGGCTTCTCCACGAACCTTTTCGTCAAGGAGTACAGCCTGCTGACCCAGTTGCACAACCTGGGCGCTGCCTTCGACGTCCTCACGGTGCTCTACCCCCAGCTGCAGGGCATCGACTTCCGCACCCAGGTGACTCAGCTGCAGGTACCGGTCTACCTCGTGCAGGGACGGCACGAGACCCCTGGCCGCGCCCAGCCCGCCCAGCAGTGGTTCGACGTGCTGCAGGCGCCCCACAAGGAACTCATCGTCTGCGAGCCCTGTGGCCACCGGACGCTGTTCGAGCAACCCGAGTTGTTCCGCCAGATCATGACCCGGACGGTGCTGCAGTGAGGGGGCCCGTCGCCAGGACTGCCGAGAGGAAGCTGCCATGACCGTTCTCGTTGTCTACGCCAGCAGGCACGGTGCGACGCGTGGGATCGCCGAGCGGATCGCGGCGACTCTGGGTGCCGCCGGTCAACGAGCCGACGTCCATCCGAGCGACGAGGTGCGCGACCTCGCCGGCTACGACGCCTTCGTGATCGGAGCCGCCATCTATTACGGGCACTGGCGCAAGCCCGCGGCCGCGTTCGTCCAGCGCAATATGGCGATACTGCTCAAGCGGCCGGTGTGGCTCTTCAGCAGCGGGCCGCTGGGCAGCCAGACTCCCGGCGCGCAGGGCCATCGCCCGCCAGAGGCTGACCCGCCGATAGAACTCGGTGAACTGCGCGAGGCCGTCCGTTCGCGCGGCGAGCGGATGTTCTACGGCGCCCTTGACCCGGCCGGTCTGACATTGCCCGAGCGGACCGTGAGGCGGGTGCCCGCCGGCCGTGCCCTGCTGCCCGAGGGGGATTTCCGGAACTGGGCGGACATCGACGCGTGGGCCCAGGAGATTGCCCATGAACTGTCCGAGCCCAAGACTCCGGCACTGAACGCAGAGGTGCCCCTCTGACGGGACAGGGCGCTGGTGGAGGTGCCACCGCCATTTCTGAATGCATCCAGGGGAAGGGCAGACATGAGAACAGCCGATATCGAACAGGCCACGTGGCGGACAAGAGTGCTGGACGCACTGCCCACTGCGCGGCCGCATCGCCTCCCGTACATCATGTCGACCTTGCTCGCCGTGGCCGCCGCCGCCGCGGCCGGCCTGACGGTGGCATATCCGTCGCTGCTCACCGGTGTGCCTGGTTCCAACGGAAACCTGCGCGGCACCGCCGTCGTCGTGCTCGCCGTCGGCCTTCCGCTGCTCGCGGTCGCCATAGTCGGCGCGGCCCGGGGCTCCGCCCGCGCCTTAGTGGTGTGGTTGGGCACGCTCGGGTATCTGCTCTACCAGGCAGTGCTGTTCTGCTTCGCCACTCCATTCAACAATCTGTTCCTCTTTTACGTAGCCTACTTGAGCCTGGCTGTGTGGAGCCTGGTGTTCTTGTTGCGTGGAACGGACTTTGCCACCTTTGGAAAGCAGCTGTCGCCGAATATGCCTATCCGGTACATCGCCGGCTACGCCCTCGTCGTGGCGGTCCTGAACGCGGCGGCGTGGCTGGCCGGCATCCTGCCGGCCGTCTTCAGCGAGCACCCGCGCGACGTGTTAGATGGAACCGGACTGTTGACCAATCCGGTGTACATCCAGGACCTGGCGATCTGGCTGCCGCTGCTGGTCACCGCGGCCCTCGCGGCCCGGCGTAACCGCGTGTGGGGCATGCTGTTCACCGGATCGATGCTGACATTGTTCGTCTTGGAGTCAATCAGCATCTCGGTTGATCAATGGTTCGGTTCTCATGCGGACCCGGCTTCCTCCGCATCATCCACAGCGATGGTGCCGGCTTTCGCAGCCGTCGCCATCATTACCGCAGTCCCGTTGATCTCGTTTCTGCGCAACGTCGACGGGGCGTCGGCTTGAACCTGCGGTGAGGAATGTGTTGCCGTCGGACGCCGCCGGCGTGAGCCCTGTCGGGCCGCCGCCGCCGTCCACCTGCTGCAGCTAGTTTGCCGGCGTGCAGGGCTCGAGGTCGGCGACGACGCACACGCGGCCGGTCAGCTCGTCGTGGCGCCGCCCTCACGTCGTGGCGATGGCGGCGAGGACCTGCAGGCGGGCTGCGCGGCGGGCCGGCCAGAGCGCGGCCAGGACGCCGATGCTCGAGGCGAGCGTCAGGAACAATGTGAGCCGGCCCACCGGCACGGAGAGCACCTCGATCCCCTGGCCTGACAGGGATCTGGTCAGGGCGATCCCGAGCGCGACGCCGAGCACCAGCCCGAGGGTGGCGCCGTAGAGCGAGATGACCACGGACTCGAGCCGGATCATCCGGCGCAGCTGGCCGCGGCCCATGCCGACCGCGCGCAGCAACCCGATCTCCCGGGTGCGTTCGATGACGGCGAGCGCAAGGGTGTTGACGATGCCGAGGACCGCGATCAGCACGGACAGCGCCAGGAGGGCATCGATCAGCAGGAGCAGCTGGTCGACCTGGGCCTTGAGGTCGTTCCGAAACTGGCTCTGGTCCTTCAACGCCACCACCGGGTATGCCGCGAGGACGCCCTGCAGGGCGTTGCGGACCACCCCGATGTCCGCACCGGGCGCGGCGGTGACGTAGACGAACTGGTCCTGCGGCGACCCACCGGCGGCGGCGTAGGTGTCGAGCGGCACGACGAGGTTGCCGATCACCTGATTGGCCCGGTAGATGCCACCGACGACCAGGTTCAGTCGGGTCGCATTCGGGAGCAGGGCCTGTACGGCGCTGCCGACCGACCAGCCGTGCGCTGCCGCGGTCGGCTGGTCGACCAGCAGACCGGTGCCGGTCAGGGCCGCTGTGGAGCCGGCGACGTAGTCCAGCGCGACGGTCCGGTCCAGCGCGGCAGGGTTGACCGCGGTGAGGAAGGCGTTACCGCCGTCGACCCGCACAGTGCCGAAGCGGTGCTGCATCACCGTGGCGACGCCGTCCACGGCCGCGACGCGGTCGGCGACCTCCGGGGTGAAGGGTTGGCCTACCGCTGTCGAGATGACGAAGTCTGCCCGAAGCCCCTGGCCGATGGTCTTGTCGACGGAGGCGTTCGTGGAGGCCCCGAGGATGCTGAATGCGCTCACGAGCGCGAGGCCGATCATCAGTGCTGACGCCGTGGCGGCGGTGCGCCTGGGGTTGCGCAGCGCGTTCTCCCTGGCGAGGTGCCCGGTGCGGCCCCACACCGCGGGGAGCACGGCGCCCACTGTGCGTAGGAACGGCACGGCCAGGGCGGGGCTGACGACGATCGTTCCTACAACCAGCGCTGCGGCCCCCACGCCGACCCAGGCCGCCGACGTGCTTGCGTCGCCGGTCGCGTTGCTGGCGACCAGTGCGGCCGCGCCGAGGATGCAGAGCCCAGCTCCGGCAAAGGTACGGCGGCGCAGCGACCGCTCCGGTACGGCGGCGTCGTCGCGCATGGCGGCGACCGGAGGTGTGCGGGCGGCTCGACGTGCCGGCAGGTAGGCCGCGACCAGCGTGACCAGCACGCCCACGCCGTAGGACCACAGGACGGTTCGCACGCCGAAGACGAGGCTGCCGTCCAGGGTGAGGCCGAATGTCGCGAAGAGCGCGCGCAGACCGGCGGCGATGCCGAGCCCCGCGCCAAGGCCGATGGTCGAGCCGGTCAGACCCAGCACCAGGGCCTCGGCGAGGACGGACCGGGTGACCTGGGCGCGGCTGGCGCCGAGGGCGCGTAGCAGCGCGAGCTCCTTGCTGCGTTGCGCGACGAGCATCGAGAAGGTGTTGAGAATGATGAAGCTTCCGACGAAGAGCGCGACACCCGCGAACACGAGCAGGATGATGCTGAAGAAGCTCAGCTGGTTCTGTACCGCCGCTGCGGAGCTGTTCGCCTGCTCCGCACGGGTCTTGACGTCGAAGTTGGCACCGATCGCCTGCCGGACCCGCTGTTGCAGCTCAAGGTCGCTGACGCCCTTCGCTGTGGCGATGCTGATGCTGCTGAAGCCACCCGGCTTCCCGAGCAGGCGCTGGGCCGTGACCGTGTCGAAGGCTGTGAGGGAGGCGCCAGCCAGCCCGCCGCTGCTGCCGAACCGGAAGACGCCCACCAGGCGGGCATCGACCCGAGGTCCGGGTGTGAGCACCGGGACGGTGTCACCGATCCGGTAGCCGGTCTTGACCACGGTGGCGCTGTCGAGCGCGACCTCCCCATCGCGGTCCGGGGCGCGACCGTCGATCAGCTTGGCCGGATTGAGCGTCGGCTCGAGGTTCCAGCCGACACCGATGCCCGGGGAGCCCTTGGTGTCGAGAACCTTGCCGTCCCGGCCCAGGACGTACACGCCCTGCGCCTGGACGTCGCCGGAGACCGCCGCGACCCCCGGGACCGCACCGATCGTGTCCACGACGGACTGCTCGACGCTGGCGGCCCCGTCCGGACCGCCCGTGCCGGTGAGCCCGACGTCAAACGCTGCTTTCGGCGCGACGTTGACGTCGGCGGAGGTGGCAGCGAACAGGTCGCCGAAGGTCTTGCTGAGCGTGGCGGTGAAGACCAGGGTGCCGGCGATGAAGGCCACGCCGAGCACGATCGCCAGAGCCGACAGGGCCATCCGCAGCTTGTGGGACAGCAGGCTGCGCAGCGTCGTACGCCACATCTCAGGCGTCCGCTCGGGCGCGGTCGCGCTGGTCGACGTCGAGGACCTTCATCCTTTCGAGCACGAGATCTGCCGTCGGGCCGGCCATCTCGTCGACCATGCGGCCGTCGGCCAGGAACAGGACGCGGTCGGCGTACGCGGCCGCGCTCGGGTCGTGGGTGACCATCACGACGGTCTGGCCCAGCTCACGGACGGACCGGCGCAGGAACGCCAGCACGTCGGCGCCGCTCCTGCGGTCCAGGTTGCCGGTGGGCTCATCGGCGAAAATGATGGCGGGCCGGCTGGTCAGCGCTCGCGCACAGGCCACGCGCTGCTGCTGGCCCCCGGACAGCTCGGCCGGTCGGTGCGCCAGTCGTGGCCGCAGCCCGAGCGCATCGATCACCGTGTCGAGCCAGGCCGGATCCGGCCGGCGCCCGGCGATGTCCAGCGGCAGCGTGATGTTCTCCAGCGACGTCAGCGTCGGCAACAGGTTGAACGTCTGAAAGACGAACCCCACCTGGTCGCGGCGCAGCATTGTGAGGTGCCGGTCGTCAAGACCGGTGAGCTCGGTGTCGGCGATCCACGCCCGACCCTCCGAGAGGTCGTCCAGTCCGGCCATGCAGTGCATCAAGGTGGACTTGCCGGAACCGGACGGCCCCATGATGGCCGTGAAGCTCTGCTTGGGGAAGGCCACGTCGACGTGGTCGAGCGCGACCACGCGCGTGTCCCCCAAGCCGAAGACCTTGGTGAGGCCCTCGCCGCGGGCGGCGAATGTCGGTACGACGGCGCCACCGGGCTGGGCCGGAAGCTGCTGGCTGGCTGGCACGAGGGTTCCTCTCGACGACGCGGGCCCAGGGTGGCCACGTAGGGGCCAGCCTGCGACCCAGGTCCCGCCCGGAAAAGGGCACAAGGTCCCGAGAGGTACCGCAGGGCAGGTCAGGTGAAGAGCATCTGGCCGCCGGCTGCCTTCTCGTAGAACTCACCGACGGTGATGATGTCCTGGACCTGCGGGATGAAGTCGTTCTTCTCCAGCCCGAACAGGTCGACGGACGCTTTGCAGGCGTACATGCCGGCGCCGCTGTCGGCGATCAGCTCGATGAACTCCGGGATCGACGGGATGTCCAGGTGCTCCATCTTGTGGTTCATGTAGTGCGTCATCACTGTGGACACCCCGGGCAGGCCGCCGACCATCGTGGGCAGGTGCAGTCCGGGGTTGCCGACCGCGGCCAGCTTGATGTGGTCGTGGCGCCCACGGTGGATGGCGTCCAGACCGAAGAACGTGAAGAACAGGTTGGCCTCGATACCCTCGGCCCGGGCCCCGTTGGCCATGATCAGGGCGGGGTAGATCCCCTCGAGGGAGCCCTTCGAGATGATGATCGAGATCTTCTCGAGCGTATCGGTCATGGCGATCTCCTTAGATGCAGCCGCGAGGCTTCGGGATCCCGGCGATCTTCGCGGCGATCTTCGCCGGGCCCTTGGGGAACAGCTGGTAGAGCTCCTTCACCGACACACCCGAGGTCTTGCCGAGCAGCCGCACGGTGGGTCCGGTGCCCTTCTCGAGGTACTCGTCCCGCATGAAGCGGATGACCTTGCGGTGCTGGTCGGTGAGGTCGTCGATGCCTTCGCGTCGGGCGAGGTCGGGGACCATCGCCTCGGTCCACTGCCCGGGGTCGACGAAGAAGCCGTCGGGGCCGAGGTCGACGTCGGTCGCGGCGATGGTCACGGTGCTCATGGCTGTGCTCCTGTGGGTTGGGCGACGGAGGTGAGCTGCTTGCCGGCGGTGGGCATCTGCGAGCCGATCCCCGGGATGTCCCTGCCGGGCAGCAGGCTGTGCCAGTAGAACGACTGGAACATCAGCTTGCCGAGATGGTTGATCCGGGACTCGGCGAGCAGCGGCAGCCCGACCCGGGTCGGGTAGTGGCCGGGTAGCGGCTCGGTGTCGTAGTTGAAGTCGATCAGCAGCGCCTTGCCGAAGCCGGTCTCGATGAAGCAGTTGGCATGCCCGTCGAAGCCCGCGACCAGCGGCTCGCCGGCGAGGTGGCGGCGCACGTTCTCCACCAGGGTCTCGCCCTCGAAGTGGGTGACCGAGCCCGCTTTGGAAGCGGGGACATTGGCGGCGTCACCGATCACGAAGATGTCGGGCGACGCCTTGGCCTGCAGGGTGCGCTCGTCGGTGGGTACGAAGCCCAGCGCGTCGCCCAGCCCGGGCGACCGGCCGACGTAGGGGGCCCCGCCGTGCGCGGGGATCACCACGGCGAGCTCGAAGGGCAGTTCGCGGCCGTCGTAGGCCACCAGCCGGCCACCGGCGCCGTCGACCTCACCGGTGTTGAACTCCGTCACCAGGCTGATGTTCTTCTCCGCCAGCATCCCGGCCAGGCGCTGCGAGGCCACCGGCCGGGTGAAGGCGGCGTCCAGGGGAGTGACGTAGCTCAACTCGACCCGGTCGCGGATCCCGCGCTCGGTGAAGTACCAGTCGGCCAGGAAGCAGAACTCGAGCGGCGCCACCGGACACTTGATGGGCATGTCGACGACGTTGACGACGACGCGGCCGCCGTCGAAGGTCGCGAGCGCGCCCTCCAGGGCGCCCGCACCCTGCGCCGTGTAGAAGGTGAAGACTTTCTCCATCCAGCCCGGGCCGGTCAGCCCCGGCGTTTCCTCCGGGACGAGCACCGCGCCGCTGGCGACGACGAGTACGTCGTAGGAGAGCACCGAGCCGTCGCCCAGGAACACCTCGTGCGCCGCGATGTCGACGCGTTCGACGGCCGACTCCCGGAACTCGATGCCCCGCCGGAGCTGACGGCCGCGCGGGCGAACGATGTCCTCCGGATGCGTCAACCCGAACGGCACGAACAGCAGGCCGGGCTGGTAGACGTGCCGGTCGTCCCGGTCGACGACGGTGATCTGCACGCCGTCGACCGGCAACACCTTCCGCAGCCGGTTGGCGGTCAGCGTCCCGCCGGTGCCGCCGCCGAGGACCACGATCTGCTTCGTCATGGCGCTCACTTGGTGAGGACGACCTTGAGGGCGGCGGTGTCGGCGGCGCGGCTGAACACGTCGTACGCCTCGAGCATGTCGCCGAGAGCGAAGTGGTGCGTGACGAACTTCGCGGCGGGGAGTTGGCCGGTGCGGACGAGCTTGAGCAACGTCGGTGTCGACCAGGTGTCGACCAGGCCGGTGGTGATCGTGACGTTGCGCGTCCACAGTTCCTCCAGGTGCAAGCTGGCCGGCCCGCCGTGCACCCCGACGTTGGCGACGTGGCCGCCCGGCCGGACCAGCCGGGCGCACATCTCGAAGGTGTCGGA
>JAYVYM010000296.1:0-3053 GCA_043784245.1 Frankiales bacterium | reverse complement strand
CCCGGGGCGGTCCATCGCGGGGTTGAGCACCGAGCCACGTGAGCCGTCGGTCAACGTGACGACCAGGACGTCCACGCCTTCCGTCGCGTAGCGGGCCATGCTGGCCGCGCCCTTGCTCGACTCGTCGTCAGGGTGGGCGTGCACGCACATCAGGCGCAGACTGTCCGCATCCACCGGGTAGGCCTCCTCGCCGGGTACAGGAGACAATGGGGTCCCCCGACGGTGCCCAACACCGGCCAGCCGCGAAGGAGTCCCGTGCGCCGCGCCCCGATCATCCTCGGCGTGGTCGGCGGGCTCGTCGGGCTCGTCATCGCGGTGCTGCTCTATCGCGGCTACGGAGCCCAGGAGGTGAACTTCGGCCCGCGCGGGTTCACGGTGCAGTCCGACGCCGTCGTCCGCATCGAGTTCGAGGTCGACAAGGACGCTGCCGCAGTGGCCCTGTGCACGGTGCGGGCGCGCGACCGCACCGGCCTTGAGGCGGGTAACGCGCTGGTCCGGGTCGGCCCGTCGGCTGACCGGAGCCAGGTCGTGACGTACGACCTGACGACGCGGGCCCGCGCGGTCTCCGGCGAGATCACCGCCTGCACGCTGGAGCGGGCAGCCGCTCCCCGCACGGGCTGAGCTGCCCGGCACCCGCCCGTACGATCACCTGCCGGGGCGACGGCGCCCCAGCCGACGCGAGGAGAGCACGGTGCCGGAGATCAGCGCGCAGACCACCTGGCTGACGCGTGAGGCCCACCAGCGGCTCGTGGCCTCGCTGGAGACCATGAAGGGCCCGACCCGGGCCGACATCGTGGCCAAGATCGAGGCAGCGCGCGACGAGGGCGACCTGAAGGAGAACGGCGGCTACCACGCCGCCAAGGAGGAGCAGGGCAAGTCGGAGGCCCGGATCCGGCAGCTGACCCAGTTGCTGCGCGACGTCCGGGTCGGTACGACGCCCGCCGGGGACGTCGTCGAGGAGGGCTGCCTCGTCGAGGTCGACCACGGCGGCGGCGATGTCGAGCGCTTCCTGTTCGCCAACCGCGAGAACGCCACCGACGAGGGCGGCCGCATCGGCGACCTGGATGTCTACTCCCCCGAGTCGCCGATCGGGCAGGCGCTCTTGGGCCACCGGGCCGGTGACGCCGTCGTGTTCGGCCCCCGCTCGCTGAAGGTGACCGTGCTGTCGGTGGAGCCCTACGCCGGCTGAGGCCGCTCAGCCGGGCGTGACCACGTACGCGGCAGCGGCGAGCAGCTTGCCGACCACCTCGCTGTGCTCGGGTCCGCGGGTCTCCAGCTGCACCGCCACCTCGACCTCGTCCAGGTGCAGGCCGTGCCCGGTACGCCGGTGCTCGACGTCGAGGACGTTGCTCGCGCTGTCGGCCAGCACGCCGAGCAGCCGGGCGAGCTCCCCCGGGCGGTCCGGGATGCGGACCCGCAGCGACAGGAAGCGGCCGGCCGCAAGCAGACCGTGCCGGATCACCTTGGCGAGCAGCAGCGGGTCGATGTTGCCGCCGGACACCACGGCGACGACCGGCGGCGCGAAGGCCGTCGGGTCGTCGAGGATCGCGGCGACAGCTGCCGCGCCGGCGGGCTCGACAACGAGCTTCGCGCGCTCCAGGCACAGCAGCAGCGCCCGCGAGATGGTGTCCTCCTCGACGGTGACGACCCGGTCGACGAGGTCGCGTACGAGCGGGAAGGTCAGCTCGCCGGGGCAGCCCACGGCGATCCCGTCGGCCATCGTCACCATGTCGCTGACCGGTACCGGGCGGCCCGCCGCGAGCGAGCCCGGGAAGGCCGCCGCGCCGCTGGCCTGCGCAGCGACGATCTGGACATCGGGCCGAAGGGCCTTCACGGCTACGGCGATGCCGGCGACCAGCCCGCCGCCGCCGGTGCAGACCACGACGGTGCGGACGTCGGGGCACTGCTCGAGGATCTCCAGGCCGACCGTGCCCTGGCCGGCCACCACGTCGGCATGGTCGAACGGATGGATCAGGATGGCCCCGGTCTCGGCCTCGAAGGCCCGCGCCGCCACGAGCGCCTCGTCGACCGTGGCGCCGGACAGCCGGACCTGGGCGCCGTACGCCGTCGTGGCCGCGACCTTCGGCAGCGGGGCAGCCTCCGGCATGAACACGGTGGCGGTGATGCCGAGCAGCTGTGACGCGAGCGCGACGCCCTGCGCGTGGTTGCCGGCACTTGCGGCGACGACGCCACGGGCGCGCTCGGCCTGCGTCAGCCGGGCGATCCGGACGTACGCGCCCCGCAGCTTGAACGAGCCGGTGCGCTGCAGGTTCTCGCACTTGAGGAAGACCGGGCCGCCGACCCTCGCCGAGAGCGGGCGCGAGCCTTCCAGCGGAGTCGTCCGGACCACGCCGGCCAGCAGCAGCCGGGCGGCCTGCACGTCGGCGAGCTGGACGGGGTGCACGCCCCCGATCCTGTCAGGGCGACGGCCGTAGGGGCGGTCAGCCCGGGGTCGCGTACCGATCGGCAGCGTGTACGAGGGCTGCTGCGCCGACCAGCCCGCTGTGCTGCCCGAGGGCCGCCGGCAGCACCCGCAGCCCGGCCAGGAAGCCGAGTCGGGCGTGCTCGGCCAGGGCCGCCCGCAGCGGCGCCCAGAGCGGCTCGCCGGCCTGCGCGAAGCCGCCGCCGAGCACGACCAGGTCCACGTCGAGCAGCGCGGCCGCCCCGGCGATGCCGGTGCCGAGGGCCCGGCCGGCCCGGGCCAGCGCCGCCACTGCGACCGGCTCACCGGCAGCCGCCAGCACTGCGAGCGCGGCGCCGTCCCGGGCTGCGCAGCCCCGTTCGCGGGCCCACGCCACGACGGCCGGCCCGCGGGCCACCGCCTCGAGGCAGCCGCGGCCGCCGCAGCCGCAGGCCGGCCCGCCGGGCTCGACGACCAGATGGCCGATATGGCCGGCGTTGCCGCTGCGGCCCTGCAGCACCCGGCCACCGGTGACCACGCCGCCGCCGACGCCGGTCGACACGACCATGCCGAGCAGGTCTTCGGTGCCCTGGCCGGCGCCGCGCCAGTGCTCACCGACCGCGAGCGCGACCGCGTCGTTGTGCATCCGGAC
>JAYVYM010000295.1:0-3857 GCA_043784245.1 Frankiales bacterium | reverse complement strand
TCGTGCTCGACCCGCATCAGCGGCGTCTTTCGCACCTTGCCGCTGGTCGCGCCGCGGTTGGTCACGATGACGACCGGGAGCCCGCTGTCGCGCAACGTGGTCCCCTCGGTGCCGCCGGAGGACTCATACAGGGCGACCTGGTCGCGCACCCACTGCTGGGAGCTGGGGACGTACTCGCCGTCGAGAGGCATGACCACAGTCAAGCACCGCCAGCGTCGGTAGCCGCCATCCCGGGGACGTTCTGCGCGCCGTCGACGACCACGTCGGCGATCTCCTGCGGCGTCCCGAGCCGGCCCGGGGGGAGCTCCCGCGCGACGAACTCGGCGACGACCGCCCGGCCGATCCCGCGCGTCCCACCGGTGACCAGGGCCTGACGTCCAGCACGGTCGAGGCCATGCCGTCAACGGAGAACGGGTGGCCCGTGCATAGCCGGCCGCCCGGTGGAGGCGGCCCACCGGCGACCCCCGTCGGGCTGCACGGTGCCACCATGCAGGGACAGGAGGTGGAGTCGTGGACGCGTCATCGTTGGACCGGGCGGGGCCGTGGGCGTTCGCCGACCTCGTCGAGCTCCCGGACGACGGCCGGCGCTATGAGGTCGTGGACGGGCTGCTGGTCGTGAGCCCCCCGCCGAGCCAGGCGCACCAGCTGGTCAGCAACCGGCTGCGGCAGCAGCTCGGCGAGCAGGCACCGCCGGGCTGGGAGGTCGTCGTTGAGTTCGCGCTGCCGCTCGGCACCGACGGCCGGGTGCCCGACGTGTCGGTGCTGCACATGCCGGGGCTGCCGCCGGCGGGCGCCGGCCGCTATCCGTACGGCGCCGAGCACTTCGCCCTGGTGGTCGAGGTCGTCAGCCCGGCCAGCCGCAAGACCGACCGGTTCGCCAAGCCGGGTGAGTACGCAGAGGCCGGCATCGCCTTGCTGTGGCGGGTGGAGACCGACCCGGAGATCGTGCTCCTGGCGTTCCGGCTCACCGGCGAGGTGTACGCGCCCGCCGGCGAGGTCCGCGGCCGGGGGTGGCTCCCGGTGCCCTGGGGCTTCGCGGAGATCGATGTCCCGCGGCTCAGGGGGTAGGTGTGGACGACTTCGCTATCGCCCGGAACCCAGACCCGGACTCTGCGCTGCCGTACAGGCTGCCGTTGCCGGAGCCCGTCGGCGCCGCGGTGAGCGAGCACGTCGACGCGCGGGTCGGCCAGCGGCTGGCGGCGCTGGCGGGTGAGCTCACACCCGCCCCACCCGCCTCGGCCCAGGTGCGGGCGTGGGCGCGACAGCAGGGGATGACCGTCTCCGGGACGGGGCGGGTGCCCAAGCCGGTCATGGTCGCGTACGAGGCGGCGCATCAACAATGAGTTCGAGTGCCAAGCCCGGTCCCGGGCTGTTCGGTCGCGGGACATTGCTGGAGACCCGGCGGATCGCGGAGGTCCTGCGCAAGGAGACGGTCGGCGGCGCGTTGCTGCTGCTGGCGACGGTGCTGGCGCTGGTGTGGGCCAACTCGCCATGGACTGCCGCGTACGTCTCGTTGCGGGAGCTCGAGATTGGGCCGGCCGCGCTGCACCTGCAGCTGTCGCTGGGCACCTGGGCCGCCGACGGTCTGCTGGCGATCTTCTTCTTCGTCGCAGGTCTGGAGCTGAAGCGCGAGTTCGTGGCCGGGGACCTGCGCGATCCGCGTCGAGCCGCGCTACCGGTGGCGGCGGCGATCGGCGGGATGGCCGTGCCGGCGCTGTTGTACGTGCTGGTCAACCGCGGTGGCGCGCTGCGGGGCTGGGCGATCCCGACCGCCACCGACATCGCCTTCGCGCTGGCTGTCCTGGCGGTGGTCAGCAGCCATCTGCCGGCTGCCCTGCGCACGTTCCTGCTCACGTTGGCTGTCGTCGACGACCTGTTCGCGATCACGATCATCGCGCTGTTCTTCACGAGCGCGGTGGCTGTCACACCGTTGCTGCTGGCGGTCTTGCCGCTCGCGGCCTTCACCGCCCTGGTGCAACGCCGGGTGCGGTCCTGGTGGCTGCTGCTGCCGCTGGCCGCCACCGCCTGGGCGCTCGTCCACGCCTCCGGAGTGCACGCCACCGTCGCCGGAGTCCTGCTGGGCTTCGCCGTCCCGGTCATCCGCAGCGAGCGGGCCGGCGGCCCGGAGGCTGGCCCGGGCCTCGCCGAGCACTTCGAGCACCGCTTCCGGCCGCTCTCCGCCGGCCTGGCGGTGCCGATCTTCGCCTTCTTCTCAGCCGGTGTCGCGGTAGGGGGCCTACCCGGCCTGGGCGCCGCTCTACGCGACCGGGTCGCGGTGGGCATCGTGCTCGGGCTGGTGCTGGGCAAGGCGGTGGGGGTCTCGGTCGCCACCTTCCTGGTGGCCCGGTTCACCCGCGCCGACCTCGACGAGAACCTGAGCCCGGTGGACGTCCTGGGGTTGTCGTTGCTGGCCGGGATCGGGTTCACCGTGTCGTTGCTGATCGGCGAGCTGGCCTTCGGGGCAGGCACGCCGCGCGACGAGCACGTCAAGATCGCGGTGCTCACCGGCAGCGTGGCCGCAGCAGTCCTGGCATCTGCGGTGCTGCGGGCCCGCAACCGCACCTACCGGAAGCTCCACCTCGCCGAGACCGCGGACACCGACCTGGACGGCGTACCCGATCTGTATCAGCACGAGCCGTGAGTGCGGTGCCGAGCGATGACTTCCGCGTGCCCGCGGCGTCAGAGGGTCTGAGGAGGTGACGCCATGGCAGGCGTAAGGGTGCTGGTGGGGACGCGCAAGGGGGCCTTCGTGCTGACGAGCGATGAACGGCGGCAGCAGTGGGAGGTCGCCGGGCCGCACTTCGCGGGCTGGGAGACCTACCACCTGAACGGATCGCCGGCCGACCCCGACCGGGTCTACGCCGCCCCGTCGTCGGGCTGGTTCGGTCAGGTCGTCCAGCGCTCCGATGACGGCGGTCGCACCTTCGCCCCCGTCGGCAACGACCTGCGCTACTCGGGCACCCCGGGTACCCACCTCTGGTACGACGGGACGCCGCGGCCCTGGGAGTTCCAGCGGATCTGGCACCTGGAGCCCTCGCTGACCGACCCCGACACGGTCTGGGCAGGGGTGCAGGACGCCGGCCTGTTCAAGAGCACCGACGGCGGTAGCTCATGGACCGAGCTCGAGGCGCTGCGGGAGCACCCGTCCGGACCGGGCTGGCAGCCGGGCGCCGGCGGGCTGTGCCTGCACACGATCCTGCTGCACCCGACCGACGAGCAGCGGCTGTTCACGGCGATCTCGGCGGCCGGGGCGTTCCGCAGCGACGACGGCGGCGGCAGCTGGCTGCCCATCAACAAGGGCCTGCAGTCCGAGGGGCTGCCCGACCCGGACGTCGACGTCGGGCACTGCGTCCACAACCTCGCGATGCACCCCGACCGGCCCGACGTGCTGTTCATGCAGAAGCACTGGGACGTCATGCGCAGCAACGACGCAGGCGGCTCCTGGCACGAGATCAGCGGTGACCTGCCGAGCGACTTCGGATTCCCGATCGACGTCCACGCCCACGAGCCCGACACGGTGTACGTCGTACCGATCACCAGCGACTCGCACCACTACCCGCCGGACGGCAAGCTCCGCGTCTACCGCAGCCGGACCGGCGGCGGCGAGTGGGAGCCGCTCACCAAGGGGCTGCCGCAGGAGCACTGCTACGTCAATGTGCTGCGCGACGCGATGGCGGTGGACACCCTGGATGAGTGCGGCGTGTACGTCGGGACGACCGGTGGCCAGGTGTACGCCTCCCCGGACGGCGGCGACAGCTGGACGGCGGTCGTGCGCGACCTGCCGCCGGTGCTGTCCGTCGAGGTCCAGACGCTGCCGTGACGGGGATCCGGGTCGTCCTGCCGGCACACCTGCGAGC
>JAYVYM010000294.1:0-3208 GCA_043784245.1 Frankiales bacterium | reverse complement strand
GCCTGGCCGTACGCAGCATCTCCTCGGACGCGACCGCTGCGGAGGGAACAGGCCCGCCCGCAGGAAGGACGGCCCGGCCCGCACCGGCCTGTGCCCGCTCGGGCGCCGGACCGTAGGCGGTGACGCCCGCGGCACCAGCGGTCCCGGCAGCGATCAGAACGCTTGCAGCGACCGTGAGCGACAGCACGACTCGCCGGAAGCCCCCGCCCGCGAACGTCCCGCGCCGAGAGCGCCGCCCTGTGGACCCTGCAGCCAGCCCCCCGCAATGGCCCGGCCTCGGATCGACGCAATGGGAGGGGGTTGACCGGAAGCTCACGTTTAGCAGCCCTTACTCAGACCAGCCCTCGGGCTCGTGCCCGATGGAAAAGATCGAGGTCGACGACGCCACCTCGATGACGGCGACACTCGCCCGCCAGCCGCCCAACACCTAGCGATGACCTCGAAAATGGGCATAACGGGCCCCGCCATACCGGACGAACCCGTCGAGACCATACCCTTGTCAGAACGGAGTGTTGATCAATGAACACGAAGCGCGAACAGGGACACCCGCTATCCCGGCGATCCGATAGGCCATCACCGTCAGGTCGGAGCGGTCGTAGCTGTCCGGGACAGCGCCGCCGACAGGTACGGCTTGGCGAACTGGGCTTGGGCGTAGGCGATCGCGGCGGCCTGCACGGACGCGCACCGGCCGCGGCCGCATGCAGCGCCGGCCGAGTCGCAGACCCATCCGGCGGAGCGGCGAGTGCGCCCTGCCCGCCTGTTGCGTCAGGCGAGGGCGGCGAGTTCGGTCAGGACCTGACCGCTGGCGTCGGCCCGGACGGCCTCGATCAGCCGGCGGCGGGCCCGGCAGCACCGCTGCCGCAGGGCCGCATGGCTCAGGTTCAGCTCACCGGCGATGCCGGCGCCGCTGCGATCCTCCTGACGGATGTCGGCAGCTACACCCGGACCAGCAGCGCGGCGTCGTCGGTGCTGATCGCACGGACGTCCAGCGCCCAGGCGATGACCTCGAGCAGGTCGGCGGCGGCGGTCAGCCCGTCGCTGCCCATCCGAGGCTCGGTGTAGCTGCGCGAGGACAGTCGCGCCGAGGCGTCGTCGGGATCCAGCGGGATGTCGACCGGGGGCGGCGCGACCCGCGCGTCAGCTGGTGCAGCGTGTCCAGCGCCAGGTTCCCGGCGACCCGGCTCTGCCGGCGCTCCACCGGGTAGCCCTGCAGGACCTCCGAGAACGTCGCCACGGCGACCTGCCGACGGTCCTCCACCCAGCGGTCGTCGTTGCCCGAGGGCTGCATCCGCCGGACCATCATCGCGATCTTGGGGAGCATGGCCTGCAGCAGGACACGCCCAGCGAGCTGCTGACCGCCTTGCGCAAGCCGGACCAGCGCCAGCAACAACTGGTCCTCCCGCCCGCCGGTACTGGCGTCGACCTCGTCGAGCGCGCCCAGCGATCCCAGCCCGGCGAGCGCCGGTTCGGTGCGGCCCCACCGGCGCACAGCGTGTGGCTCAGCGACGGCAGGGAGCACAACCGGGTCCACTCCTGGCCCAGCTGCGTGAACAGCTCGCCCCGACGTCGCCCCCGGCGCCTGACCGTTCGGATCGAGGCAGCTCTGGCAGGTGCGCCCGGAACGGCCAGGCGCCGGTGGAGCTGGGGGAGGGCCGGGCTGGGGCGGGCTGGGGCGGTCGCAATGGCACGGGGGACGCTCCGGTTCCACGCAGTGACGAGGTGTGCCTGATCGTGGTGACAGGCGCTTGCCAGCGCGCTGCACGCGGGCGGCGCGGACACCTACCAGCACGGCTCGCGGGGCCCGCCTACCAAGAACACGAACGCGCCCGTCACACGCCGGCCCGCACCGGCACATACCTCCAGGTGTCGGCGCACGGGCGTAGACAGGCGAGAGGTGGGCGATGGACGACAACTGGTCGGGGACCGGCTAGTGCACACCGCAGCGCTGGTGCACTATGCGCGGCGACGGATCAACGAGGCGATCGCCGGGCGCGCAGCGCAGCCGTTAGACGAGGCCGCGGCCACCGGGATGAGGCGGGCGCTGCTGTGGCCAAGCGGAGCCCGGCGCTTCTTCACCCACTAGCGCACCAGCCGTTGGACCTTCTCCGCATCGCGCCGCACGCCAGTTCGCGCATGAGCCGCCGAGGCCACCACCCACGCCCAGTCGAGCGAGCGCCGGGGGCGCCTTGCCGGGAAACCCGTGGTCGGGGCCTCAAACCAGTTACCTGTTCCAACGAGCCCCAGTTTGCTGGACCCGTCGTGGGTGGGTGGGCGAGGGGGGAGTTGAACCCCCACGTCCTTTCGGACACACGGACCTGAACCGTGCGCGTCTGCCATTCCGCCACTCGCCCGAGTGCGGCGTCAACTTAGCAGGCGGGGTCGGGGGGGCACGCGGATACGATCACCTGACCGAAGGGAAGGGGTGCCGGGTGGGTGTGTTGCAGCGCTTCGAGCGTCGCCTGGGGGGCCTGGTCGAGGGCGCCTTCGCCAAGGTCTTCGGGGGCGTCGTGCAGCCCGTCGAGGTCGCCGCCGCCCTCCAGCGCGAGGCCGAGAACAAGAAGATGATCGTCGGTCAGGGCCGGCTGCTGGTCCCCAACGACTTTGTCGTCGAGCTCGGCAGCACCGACACGGCCAGGCTCGAGGAGTACGACGCGCCGCTGCGCCGCGAGCTCGCGGCGATGGTCTCGGAGCACGCGCAGGAGCAGGGCTGGTCCTTCGTGGGTCCGGTGGGCGTGCGCTTCGAGCGCACCGAGACCCTCGACACCGGCGTCTTCCGGGTTCGCAGCGCCGTCCTGCAGCCCGTTGCGGCAGCCCCAGCGCTCCGGCCGCCGCCCGGACCCGACGACCCCACGGGCCAGCCGTACCTCCTGGTGCCAGGCGACGATGCCGAGCACCGGATCGAGCTGTCGACGGACGTGACCCGGGTCGGGCGCAGCTCGGAGGCCGACGTACGCCTGGCTGATGCCGGTGTCTCGCGGCTGCACGCCGAGCTGCGGCGCCTGGGCGACGAAGTCGTGCTGGTCGACCTCGGCTCGACCAACGGCACGACCTTGAATGGCCGCAAGGTGCTGGAGGGGCGGCTTCGCGACGGCGACCGGATCGGCGTCGGCACGAGCTCGCTGGTGTTCCGGCAGGACGCCTAGTGGCCAGCGCACTGGTCGTCTCGCTGGTGAAGTACGGCCTGCTGCTCGTGCTCTGGCTGTTCGTG
>JAYVYM010000293.1:0-18830 GCA_043784245.1 Frankiales bacterium | reverse complement strand
CCGCAAGCAGCAGCGCGACCAGCACATCGACGCGCCGCAACCTCGGCCGGAACAGCGATCGCCGCACGCTCACGCCTTGAACAGGTGCCGGCGGATCGCCGCGGCGTTGGAGAAGATCCGGATGCCGAGCACGACGACGACGCCGGTCGACAGCTGGCCGCCCACCCCGAGCTGGTCGCCCAGGAAGACCAC
This sequence comes from Frankiales bacterium, assembly GCA_043784245.1. GTDB lineage: Bacteria > Actinomycetota > Actinomycetes > Mycobacteriales > SCTD01 > JAYVYM01. Next base: position 18,638 of record JAYVYM010000293.1, on the reverse strand, counting down.
CAGACCGGCAACCAGCACGTTGCTGACGAAGGAAACCACGAATACCTTGTCGTCGAAGATCCCATCGAGCTGCGCGCGGATGCCGCCGAAGACCGCGTCGAGGGCCGCCACGACCGCGATCGGCAGGTACGCCTGCAGCGCGACGGGCACCGTCGGGTGCAGCAGGAGCCCGAGCAGGACGCCGCCGAGCAGCGCGAGCGCCGGGATCACGAGGGCGCTGAGCGCGGCTCGGGGATCGGGCCGGCCGGCAGCCGCAGCGCCTCCTCGGTGTGCACCTGGAAGCGCAGGCCGTACAGCGCGGTGTACGTCGCCAGCCGGCGCCCCGCCGCACCGTCGACGAACGCCGGCTCGAGCCGGCCGGGGTCACCCACCGCCCGTACGACGTACGGCGGGCTGAGCGGCCGGTAGTCGACCAGGATCGCCTCGCCGGCCGACCGGATCGCCGTGCGCGCGGTCAGCCGCAGGTTGTTGACGGTGACCGCCTCCGCGCCGGCGACCCACAGTCCGTTGACCAGACCCTGCAGGTCGCGGTCCAGCACCCGGCCCGCCCCGACCTGACCGCCGCGCGGCACCGACAGGGACCCCGGCTGCTCGGCGGGGCGGTCGTCAAGGACGGCCACCACGCCGGGCCCGGTCACCGCGACCACCCCGGAGGCCAGCTCGAGCCGGCGCAGCGCGGCGGCGGCATCGCCCGCGAGGGCCGCGTCGCGGCGGGCGGCGACATCGTCGCGCAAGACCGCAACCTGCCGGGTCAGCGCGTCGGACTCAGCGGTGCGTCGCTGCACCTCCTTGACCAGGCCGTCGCGACCGGCGCCGCCCCCGGTGCCACGCACCGCCGCGGCGGCCGTGCCGGTGAGCAGGCCGACGATGACGATGACGGCCGCACCGCGCAGAGCGTGCCGCGAGGCCCGTCCAGTCGCTGCCGGAGTCGCGGAGCGGCGGGCTGCGGCCGCAGCGTACGCAGGGTCTTCGGCGTGCTGCATCAGATCGACCAGCAGCGACATCGAGCCGTCTACGCGCGGTGGCGCAGGCATCGACGAGGGCACCGGATCAGCCTGCCATGCAGCTGACCCGTGACACCTAGCGCGCGCCGTCGGCGTCCACCACGACCTGCGCCCAGACCCTGAGGAGGTCCTCGGCGGCGGCGGCGGTCGAAGCCTCCGCCCACAGGTGCGTGATGGCCTCGGACGGGTCGGGCAGCATCAGCGCCCACCGGCCGTCGGCCTCCACCACCCGGATGCCGTCGGTGGTGTCCACCTCGCGGGTGCCGGCGGCAGCCAGCACCTCCCGCATCACCAGCCCCTTCTTGGCCCACCGGGTCGGCACGCCCTGGCGTACGACATGTGCAATCGGGATGCGGGCGTCGATCTGGGACAGCGTCAGGCGGGTGCGGGCGACCAGGCCGAGCAGGCGGACGAACGCTGCGAGGCCGTCGACGGCGGGCGAGAGCTCCGGGACGACGAACCCGCCACGCCCGTCGCCGGCGAACACGACGCCGTGCGCGGCGACCCGCGACAGCTCATCCGGCGAGGTGGAGGTCCAGATGATGTGACAGCCGTGGAAGGAGCTGACCTGCTCCGCGATCCGGGTCGTGGTCACCGGCAGCGCGAAGCGCCCAAACCGGTTCTCCGCGGCCACCAGATCCAGCACGACCAGCAGTGCGCGGTCGTCGTGGACGACCTGACCGCGCTCGTCGACCAGGGCGATCCGCTCCCCCACGTGGTCAAAGCGCACCCCGAACGCGGCCCGCGAGCTCGACACCAGGCCGCCCAGCCGGTGCAGCGCGGCCGCATGCTGCTCGGCGGTCTGCGTTGTCGCTCGCTCGTCCAGCCGGTTCGACACCGTCAGGACGTCCACCCCCAGCCGGCCCAGCAGCGCGGGCAGGACCAGCGCGGCCGCGCCGCCCGCGGTGTCCAGCACCACCTTGAGACCCGCCTCGGCCACGCCGCGGACGTCGACCGCCGCCACCAGCTCCCGGGTGTAGGTCTCGATGGCTCGGGACGGGAAGCTCAGCTCCGCGATCTCCCCCGGAAACGCGCGCCGGAACTCCTGCCGGCTGAAGACGCGTTCGAGCCGACGCTGCGCCGCCGGCGAGATGTCGGCGCCCTCGGCGTCGAGGAAGGCGATGTCGATGGACTGCGCGTCGTCCCGGGTGGTGCGCAGCACCACCCCGCCCGCCGCATCGGTGCGCCGCGTCTCGTACCGCGTCACGGGCAGCGGTGACACCTCCAGGTCGCGGACGTCGATGGCGCTCGACGTCAGGGCCGCGATGACGGCCCGCTTGAAGGCGCGGGCTGCCCGCGAGGCGTCGCGCGCGGTCACCACGACGCTGCCCTTCTTCAGGGTGGTGGCGTACGCCGATGCCAGGCGTACGACGTACTCCGGGGTGACCTCGACGTTGACCAGACCGGACACGCCGCGCGGCCCGAACAGCGACGCGGTGCCGCGCGACTCCCAGATGACGCTGGTGTTGACGACGGCGCCGGCCTCGATGGTCTTGAACGGGTAGACCTTGACGCCACTGGAGAGGTAGGCCTCCTGCTCGACGACGCACTCGTCGCCGACGACCGCGCCCTCCTCGATCCGGGCCGCGCGCATCACGTCGGTGTTCTTGCCGATGACGCAGCCGCGCAGCACGACCTGCCGGCCGATGAACACGTTGTCGTGCACCACGGCGCGCTCCAGGAACGCCCCGCCCTTCACCACGACGTTGTTGCCGAGCACGGTCAGCCCGCGCAGTTCGGCGCCGCCCTCGACCTTGGCGAAGTCACCGATGCACGCCGGCCCCTCGACAATCGCGTCGGCATCGACCTCGGCGCCCTCCCCCACCCACACCGAAGGCGCGACCTCGAAGCCGTCGATCTCGACGTCGACGCGGCGGTGCAGGACGTCCGCCTGGGCCCGGATGTAGCTCTCGTGGGTGCCGACGTCCTGCCAGTAGCCCGCCGCGACGTGGCCGTAGACCGGCGCACCGGCCCGCAGCAGCGCCGGGAAGACGTCGGCCGCCCAGTCGACGGCCTCGCCGGGCGCGACATGTGCGAGGACCTCAGGCTCCATCACGTAGATGCCGGTGTTGACGGTGTCGGTGAACACCTGGCCCCATGTCGGCTTCTCCAGGAAGCGCTCGACCCGGCCGTCACCGTCGGTCACGACGATCCCGAACTCCAGCGGGTCGGGTACCCGTGCCAGGCAGACCGTCACGAGCGCGCCCTTGGCACGGTGCGCCGCCACGACCGCGCCGAGGTCGATGTCGGTGAGCGCGTCGCCGCTGATCACCAGGAAGGAGCTGTCGGACAGTGCCTCCTCGGCGTTCTTCACCGACCCGGCGGTGCCGAGTGGGGTCTCCTCGGTCGCGTACGACAGGTGCATGCCGAACTCGGCGCCGTCCCCGAAGTAGGTCCGGATCAGGCTGGCGAGGAACTGGACGGTCACCACGGTCTCGTCGAAGCCGTGCCGCTTCAGCAGCCGCAGCACGTGCTCCATCACGGGCCGGTTGACGACGGGCAGCAGCACCTTGGGCTGGTTGGCCGTCATCGGGCGCAGCCGGGTGCCCTCGCCCCCGGCCATCACGACGGCCCGCACGGCTCAGGCCTCCCGCGGCCCGTCGGAGACCAGCTGGCGCACCTGCACGGCGTACGCCACCCCCGCGACGAGGTACAGCGCCGTCCCCCACGTCGTGAAGGCCCAGCCGATCGGACGGAACACCGTGCTGAGCAGGTCGTCGCGCTCCGGCAGGGCCGCCAGCAGCATCGGAAAGGCGTACAGCAGGTTGAAGGTCGCCGCCTTGCCGAGCAAGCTCACCGGGAGCGGGCCGTACCCGTGGCGCCGCAACACCGGCAGGAAGCCGGCGAGCACCAGATCCCGGCCGACCAGCAGGACCGCGAAGCCCCAGGGCAGGCCGTCGCGGGCAACCAGCGCCACGAGTGTGGCCAGGATGTACAGCCGGTCGGCGAGCGGGTCGAGCAGCGTGCCAAGCCGGCTGGTCAGGCCGTACCTGCGGGCGATCTTGCCGTCGAAGTAGTCGCTGGCCCCGGCGGCCATCAGCAGCAGGATGGCCCGGCCGTCCTGCTCGGTGCCGAGCACCCAGTACAGGAACAGCGGCACGCCGGCCAGCCGCAGCGCCGACAGCAGGTTGGGCACCGTCAGCACGCGGTCGCTCGGCGCCTGCGTGGTCACCTCCGGACCCTAACGGCGCCGCTGCCCGCTGCGTTCGATCGCGACCCGGCCGGGCATAGCCCGATCGTGACCTTGCGACCTTCCCCGCCCGAGGGCCGCGCCGACCTGGGCTCGGGCGCGGCGGCGCCCGCCACCGCGTCCAGCGTCAACCCGGCCGTCCGTATCGCCTCGGACTGGACCTGGCGCCTGCTGGTCATTGCGCTGGGCCTGTACGGCATCGTCCGGCTGCTGGCCGGCTTCGCCGACATCCTGGTCCCGATCCTGGTGTCGCTGCTGCTGGCTGCACTGCTCCACCCGCTGGTGGGGCTGATCACGAGAGCGCGGGTCCCCCGGCCGGTGGCAGCGCTGGCCTGTGTGCTGCTCACGCTGCTGCTCGTCGCGGCGCTGTTCACGCTGGTCGGGCAGCAGACCGCCCGTGGCTTCAGCGACCTGCGCACGCAGGCCGTGGCGGGTGCCAGCGACCTGCAGCAGCGCCTTGCCGACAGCCCGCTGCACCTGTCGTCGACCGCTCTGTCGGATGCCGTCAGGAGGGCGGAGGCCTCCGCGTCAAGCAACCGGGGCGCGCTGCTGAGCGGTGCACTGGGCGTGGCGTCGACGGCGACGAAGATCGCCGAAGGACTGTTCATCACGCTGTTCTCGACGTTCTTCTTCCTGTCGTCGGGGCACCGGATCTGGGCCTGGCTGCTGCGGTTGCTGCCTGCGGGCGCCCGGGAGCCGCTGGACGAGGCCGGCCGCTCGGGGTGGGTGACGCTGAGCTACTACGTACGGGCGACGCTGGTGGTCGCCGTCGTCGACGGGCTCGGCGTCGGTATCGGTGCGGCGCTGCTCGGGGTGCCGCTGGCGGTGCCCCTCGGGGTGGTCGTGTTCCTGGGGGCGTTCATCCCCGTCGTGGGGGCGCTGCTCTCCGGGATCCTCGCGGTGCTCGTGGCGCTCGTCGCGCAGGGCCCGTTCATCGCGCTGCTGATGCTGGGTGTCGTCCTGGTTGTGCAGCAGGTGGAGGCCCACGGGCTGCAGCCGTTCCTGCTGGGTCGCGCCGTCGCCGTCCACCCGCTGGCCGTCATCTTGTCGATCGCGACCGGGGCCGCTGTCGCAGGTATCGCGGGGGCGCTGTTCGTGGTGCCGCTCGTTGCGGTCGGCAACACGATGATCACCTCGGTGGCCGGGCGCGGGCGCAGTGACCCGGGCCGGCAGCTCGCCGCGGAGCACGCCCCGCTGTCGCCGAGCCGGCCGGGCGCGACGGTCTCGGAGCACCCGGACGACACGTCGCAGGCGCAGCCCGCACCGGAGCCCTCGGCGGTGTGACCGCCTGCTGAGCGTCTGAGGCCGTCTGCCACTACCGACCCGGGTGCGCGGGGTTGCCGGGCCGCTCTGTCGAGAGGACGCTGCCCGCACCGCCCGGGTATGACGTGCCTCACCATGCCCGGTGGCCCGCGCAGCGAGCGCGGTCCCCCTGACCCAGGAGACCCATGAACAGCAGCGCAATCGACACCGTCCTGCAGGAAGGCGTCGCCAGCGGCGCGGTACCGAACATCGTCGCCGTCGCGGCCGACCGCAACGGCACGATCTACGAGGGCGCCGCGGGCAGCCGGGTCGCCGGCGGCGACGAGCCCGTCGGCCCCGACACCCGTTTCCGGATCATGTCCATGACCAAGATGGTCGCCACCGCCGCAGCGCTGCAGCAGGTGGAGCGCGGAGCCCTCGACCTCGACGCGCCCGTCGAGAAGTACTGCCCCGAGTTCGCCGCGCTGCAGGTGCTCGACGGCTTCGACGGCGACACACCGCGGCTGCGGGCACCGGCCTCGCAGGCCACCGTGAAGCAGCTCGTGACGCACACCGCGGGCCTGGGCTACTGGTTCTGGAACGCCGACCTGATGCGCTGGGAGGCAGCGACCGGCACGCCCAACGTGCTGTCGGGCTCCAACGTGGTCTTCGGCGCGCCGATGGTGGCCGACCCCGGCACCACCTTCACGTACGGCATCAACACCGACTGGCTCGGCAAGGTCATCGAGGCGGCCAGCGGCATGACGTTGGACGTCGCCGTGAAGGACGGCATCACCGCGCCGCTCGGGATGAACGAGACGTCCTTCGCACCCAGCGACGACCAGCGCGAAGGGCTGGTGCCGGTGCACCTGAAGGGCGCCGACGGCACCTGGGGGGCCAGCGAGATCGAGCTGGCCCGGACGCCGGAGTACTACGCCGGCGGTCACGGGCTGCACTCCACCCCGCGGGACTACCTGCTCTTCCAGCGCGCGCTGCTCGGCGGTGGCACGGTCAACGGCACCCGCATCCTGCAGGAGGCGACCGTCAAGGCCGCCTTCACGAACCAGATCGGTGACCTGGACTTCCCGGCTTCGATCGAGACCGCCGACCCGGCCTCGTCAGCGTCCTTCAACGCCGGGCCGGGCTACAAGTGGGGCTACGGCCTGCTGCTCAACACCCACGACATCCCGGGCATGCGCCGGGCGGGTAGCGGCGCCTGGGCGGGCCTTCTCAACACGCACTTCTGGGTCGACCCCTCCGCCGGCGTCACCGGCGCGATCTACACGCAGTTCCTCCCCTTCGTCACCCCCGAGGCCTACCAGGTCTACGTGGACTTCGAGAAGGCGCTGTACGCGGCCCGCTGACCCGGCACCGCCCACCGACGGGCCCGGCCGGTCGCGCTCAGCCGACGACCATGTCTGCATGATCGCGCAGGCCAGCCCCGTCGGGGAGAAGGGGTACCACCGACAGCTCAGCTCGTGACGTCTTTCGTACGCAGCCGGGACCAGGCCAGCGACAGGAAGACGGCGGCGTACGCCAGGTGCAGCGCCGACCAGCGCAGCAGCGAGCCGGTGTCGACGTGCCCGCGCAGCAGCTCGCCGAAGCCCAGCCAGTTGTGTGTGAGCAGGTAGGGGTGGATGGCCTTGAGCTGCGGTACGGCGTCGAGCAGCGCCGAGAAGACCGCGATCGCGATCGTCGTCGCCATCGCGCCGATCGCGTTCTCCGTCAGCGTCGAGACGAAGACGCCGCCGGCTGCCAGCCCGAACAGCGCGACCACGACGTAGGCCGCAACACCCAGAGCGCGCAGCAGGCCGTCGGCGAGCGACACCACGTCGCCGGAGAGCAGCGTGACATCGCCGAGCCCGAACAGCACAGCCCCGGTGAGCAGCCCGACCCCGGCGACCGTGAGCACGGCGAGGGCTGTGAACGTCAGGACTCCCAGGGTCTTGCTGGCCAGCAGCCGGCCGCGGGTGACCGGCACCGTGAGCAGGTAGCGCAGCGTTCCGGTGCCGGCCTCGCCGGCGATGCTGTCGCCGGCCACGACGCCGACGACCAGCGGCAGGAAGAACGGCAGGCAGACGGTGAGGGCGGTGAAGACCAGGAACAGCCCGTTGCCGGTGACCTGGCCGAGGAACTGCGGGCCGTCGCCGGCGGTCGGCGTGCTGACCTTCACGGCTACCCCGATGATCATCGGGACGAGGCCGAGCACGACCAGCAGAGCGAGGTTGCGGCGCCTGCGCAGAACCAGCTGCACCTCGCTGCGGTACAGCCGCCCGAAGGCGCCGGGCTGCCTGACCGGTGGGCGCTCGACCAGGGCCTCAGCGCAGGACATCGAAGCCCTCCCCGGTCAGCGACACGAACAGCTCCTCCAGGTCCGGGCGGCCGACGGTGAGGCCGCGCAACCGGGCGCCGGAGTCGACGACCGCTGCGGCGACCCGCTCGACCGGCACGTCACCGAGTCGCGCCGAGACGCCGTCGGCGGTCTGCGCCAGGTCCGCGAGCCCCAGCTCGCTGAGCGCCCCGTGCGCCCGGTCCCGGTCAGGGGTGGTCACATCGACCCTGGCGATGCCGTCCGACAGCACCTGCGCGAGCGTCCCTTGCCGCAGCAGGACGCCGCCGGCCATGATCCCGACGTGCGTGGCGATCTGCTCGACCTCGGCAAGCAGGTGGCTGGAGACCAGCACGGTGGTGCCCTCAGCGGCGAGCTCGCGGACCAGGTGACGCACCTCTCGGGTGCCCTGCGGGTCCAGGCCGTTGGTCGGCTCGTCGAGCACCAGCAGCTCGCGGGGCTGCAGCAGCGCGGCCGCGAGGCCCAGTCGCTGCTTCATGCCCAGGGAGTAGTTGCGGTAGCGCTTGGTCGCCGCGGCGGTGAGCCCCACCCGCGCCAGGGCCTCGCTGATCCGCGCCCGGCCGGTGCGTGGGTCGGCCGTCGCATCGCTGGCATCCAGGCGGCGCAGGTTGTCGCGCCCGGACAGGTACGGGTGGAACGCCGGCCCCTCGATGAGCGCACCGACGCGCGGCAGCACCTGCGCGAGCGCAGCCGGCATCTCACGCCCCAGCACCTCGATCTCGCCGGCGTCGGCCGAGAGCAGCCCGAGCAGCATCCGGATGGTCGTGGTCTTGCCCGAGCCGTTGGGCCCGAGGAAGCCGTACACAGCTCCGCGCGGGACCTCCAGCGCGACGTCCGAGACGGCAACCTGGCTGCCGAACCGGCGGGTCAGGCCGTGCGTGCGTACGGCCGGCGAGGCAGTCACGCCACTGGTCGTGACGGCCGGCGCGGCGACGGAGGTCGTCACCCGGCAGCGGCGGTCAGCAGGTCAGCGCCGACGGCCCCGACCAGGATCCGGCCATCCTTGGCGAGCAGGACGTTGACCAGTGCGGTGCGCACGAGCCGGTCACCGGAGGGCAGTGTCGTCGACAGCCGCCCGATCAGGTCACCGGTCGAGCCGCCCGGCGTGACTGCGCTGCCGGCGGCGGGGACGCTGGCGGCCGGCAGCACGAGCACCGACGTCCAGCCGGTGCCGACCACCGTCGGGGTGGCCGTGTCAGCCGGCCTGGCCGGCTCGGCGGTCGCAGCCGGCGGCCTGATCTGCTTCGTGGTCACCGTGCTGCCCTGCGGCGGTGTGAACCGGAAGACCGAGCCGGCCGGCCGGGCGAACGTGATGTCGGTGAAACCTGACTCGAAGGCCGCTTCGGGCGCAGCCCCGAAGACCTGCACGCGCAGCGGCACCTTCGTCTCGCTGTCCACGGCGATGGCCACCTTCCGGACCGTCGAGCGGCCGTCCTTCGGTGTGAGCACAAGTGAGTAGGCCGGCCGGTCGGCCACCATCGTCGTGGGGTCGACCGTCACGACCGTGGTGGGGTCGATGGCTGACAGGGCCTTGGCGGCGGCCGCGGCGGGCGTCAGTGACTGCGCGTCAGGGGTGACGCCGGGGCCGGCCGACTCCGCGGGAGCCTCCGGCAGCACCGCGTGGGTGACAGCCTGGTCTGCCGAGGCGTACGTCCACACGTCCCGACCGGAGCGCACCACGTCGGACTCGGCGAGCTGGCCGAGCAGTGCCAGGCGCTGCCTGTCCGGCCCGTCGACCCAGACCCGTGCGGTGTGCGAGCCGGTGACCAGCGACTGCCAGTCCAGCGCGGCGCTGCTGTCCGGGCCGGGCAGGGACGGGAGGCCGAGCCGGGCGGTCTCCACCACGGTGCCGGACAGGGCCTGCGTGCTGCTGGTCTGCACACCCACCAGCAGCTCGGCGGCGGTCAGCGGCGGCAGAACGGGGTGCGCGGTCGCCGAGGCCGGGCTGCCGGCGACGAGGGACGTACCGACGACGGCAACGGCGACGACGACAGGAACCGCCCAGGCGGAACGTCGACTGAGCCGGCGACGGGAAGCAGGAGGGGTCATGGATCCAGGATGCGCCGGCCGTCGTCGGCCGCGCTGAGAGCGGACTGAGAGCCCGCGGCGCGGCGGGCCCAGACTGGTGTCGTGGAGGGCGCCCGGGTGCTGCTGGTCGACGACGAGGTGCGCTTCGCCGCCGCGCTGGCCCGCGGGCTGAGCGCGGACGGCGCCCACGTGCAGGTCGTGCACGACGGCATCGCCGGGCTCGCGGCCTGCGCCGAGGGTTCGTACGACGCGCTCGTGCTCGACCTGATGCTGCCCGGTCTCTCGGGTTATGAGGTCCTCAAGCGGCTGCGCGCCCGCCAAGACTGGACGCCGGTGCTGGTGCTCTCGGCGAAGGACGGCGAGTGGGACCTCGCCGATGCCCTCGATCTCGGCGCCGACGACTACCTGGTGAAGCCGTTCTCCTACGTCGTGCTGCTGGCGCGGCTGCGCGTGCTGCTGCGCCGGCGAGTGCCGCTGACCCCCGGCACGACAACCCCACAGACGGTGGCCTGCGGGTCGATCGTCGTCGACAATGATCGGCACCTGGTCACCCGGGCCGGCGTCGTGGTCGACCTGACGCCTCGGGAGTTCCGGCTGCTGGCGCACCTGGTACGCCGGTGCGGCCATGTCGTCAGCAAGCTCGAGCTGCTCGAGGAGGTCTTCGACGCCGACCCCGACAGCCACCCCAACGTCGTCGAGGTCTATGTCGGCTACCTGCGTCGCAAGCTCGGTCGCGACGCCGTCATCACGGTGCGGGGCGAGGGCTACCGCCTCACCGAGACATGACGCGGCAGAGAGCGCCCGGCCGAGTGCTGAGGCGGCGCGGCGTACGGGCGCGGTTGGTGCTGTCGGCAGCCGTGCCGCTCGCGGTCGCCCTCGTGCTGGTCGCCGTGGCGGTAGCGCTGGTCTTCGCCGGCGGCCTGGTGCGGGACCTGGACGGGCAGACCCGCGCCGAGGCCGCCATCCTGACCGACCTCGTGACGACGGACCGGCTGCCCAGCACGCTGCCGCTGCCGGCCGGCTCGGCCCTGCTGGCCCAGGTGGTCGCCGAGGACGGCACCGTGCTGGCCGCCACGCCGTCGGCCAGCCGGGTGCAGGCGCTGCGAACCGGCACGGTGCCCCGGGTGCTCACCGACGAGGAAGGTTCCTATGCCGGTACGCCGCTGCGCGTGCGGGTCGAGCCCGCGGTGCTGGCGGGCCGGCCGGTCGCCGTGGTCGTCGCGGCCCCGCTCGCCGACGTACGGCGGGCGCTGCACGCGCTGCGCCTGGTGCTGCTGCTCGTCGTACCCGTACTGGTCGCCGTGGTCACCGCGCTGACGTGGTTGGTCGCCGGCCTGGCGCTGCGGCCGGTCGAACAGCTGCGCGCCGCCGCCGAGCAGATCGCCCGGGCGCCGGAGTCGCCGGCGGCGCTGCCGAGTGTCGCCGGCCGCGACGAGGTCGGGCGCCTCGCCGACACGCTGCAGGTGCTGCTCGCCGCTGTCCGCGGCCTGCTCGCCCAGCAGCGGGCATTCGTCGCCGATGCCGCCCATGAGCTGCGCTCGCCGCTCGCCAGCCTGGCCGTTCAGCTCGACGTCGCGCGTACGCACCCCGGCACGGTGACCGTCCCTGAGCTCACCGACGACCTCGCCCCCGAGGTCGAACGCCTCCAGCGGCTCGTCGAGGACCTGCTGACGCTGACCAGTACGTCGTCGCTGGACCCGGCCGCCCGGGAGCCGCTGGACCTGCGCGAGCTGGCCGGTGCGACGGGCTCGGCCGCGCCGGTGCACGGCGACCGGGCGGCGCTGCTGCGCCTGGTGGACAACCTGCGTATCAACGCCGAACGCCACGGGGCCCACGTCGCCGTCACCACGTCGGTGGCCGACCGGCGAGCGGTGCTCGACATCGACGACGACGGCCCGGGCATCGCGCCGGCCGACCGGGTCCGCGCGCTGGAGCGCTGGGTCCGGCTCGACGGCGCCCGTGCCGGCTCCGACGGCGGCAGCGGCCTCGGGCTGGCGATCGTGCGCGAGACCGCGCGCGCCCACGGCGGTGACGTCGAGATCCTGGACTCCCCGCTGGGTGGCGCCCGGGTGCGGGTCACGTTGCCGCTGCGGAGCTGACCGGCTGCCGGTACCGGTGGACCTGGCCTACGCGGTGGGCAGGCTCAGCACGAAGCGGGCACCGGCGCCGTCGGGGCGCAGCTGCAGCTCGCCGCCGCCGGCGCGAACCAGCCGCCGGGCCAGGGCCAGCCCGAGCCCGGAGCCCTCGTGCCCGTCGGGGCTGCGTACGCCCGGCTCGAAGACCCGGTCGCCGAGCTCGGGCGGCACCCCCGGCCCGTCATCGCAGACGGTCACCTCGGGGCCGGTGGGCGTCCGGCCGATCTCGACGACGACCCCGGTGCGGCAGTAGCGCAGAGCGTTGTCGAGCACCGGCGCCAGAGCCCGCTCCAGCAGGGCGTGGTCGACCCCGGCGTAGAGCTTCGCGGTGCGCTCGCGCACCGTCACGACACCGGCCGGCGGGTCCACCGAGTCGACGGCGGCCCGTACGGCGGGCAGCACCGCGCAGCGACCTGGCGTGTCGTCGGCGGTGGCCCGTTCGGCAGTCAGCAGGCTCTCCAGCACGCGGCTCATCCGGTCGGTGGCAGCCAGCACCGCGGCGTGTCCCTCCCGCAGCTCCGCCCGGCTTCGCGGCCGGCTGTCCAGAAGCTCGATCTCGGCGACCATCGCTGTCAGTGGGGTGCGCAGCTCGTGGGACAGCTCGGCCGACAGCTGCTGCTCGTGGCGCAGGACGGCCGCAAGCCGGTCGAGCACCCCGTCCAGGGTGGCCGCCAGCGCCGCCAGCTCGGTCGGCCGGGCGCCGGTGCCGAACCGCCGCTCCAGGTCCGAGGAGCTCCAGCGGGCCGCCTGCGCGGTCATCTGCGCGACGGGGGTCAGCGCCCGGCCGACCAGGGTCCGGGTCAGCAGGTAGGCACCACCCAGCACCAGCAGCGCCGCCGCCATCGAGGAGAACAGCGCAACCTTCTCCACCCGGGTGTACGGGTCAAGGCCGATGCTGCTGATAACGGTGCCGACCTGCCGGTCGCCCAGGAGCAGCGGCAGGGCGTAGAAGCGCACCGCCTCGGGCTCACGGGTCTGCGCCGTGCGCTCCCCGCTGCCCGCGAGGGCGTCGGCGGTGCGCTGCTGGTCCCTGTCGCCGCTGGACCTCTCGATCGCGGTCCGGCCCTCGTAGATCCAGGTCGCCGATGAGATCGGGCGCTCCTCCGGCGGTCCGCTCAAGGTCAGCGAGCCGTCCGGGTTGATGTCGATGTTGCCCGCAGAGACCGCCGCGCGGGTGTGCAGCAGGTCGTCGGCACCGCTGCGCAGCTGGCGTGACAGGACCACGTTGAACCCGAAGGCCAGCGCGGCCAGCGAGATCGCCGTGACCAGCAGGGCAGCGAGGGCCAGCCGCTCACGCAGGCTGCTGGGCCACCTCACCCGTACCGGTAGCCCACGCCGCGGGCGGTGGTGATGGTCAACGGGGCCTCCACCTCGCCGAGCTTCTTGCGCAGCCGGGCCACGTACTGGTCAAGGGTGTTGTCGTTCACGCGCGAGCCCTCCGCCCAGCCGGTGCGAACCAGCTCGCGGCGTCGCAGCACGGTTCCTGGGGAACCCATCAGGGCGGCCAGCAGGCGGAACTCGGTGGGCGTCAGCGGGAGCCAGGCCGCGCTGCCGACCAGCCGGTGACCGGCCGGATCGAGGTAGACCTCTGCCGTCGCCGGTGTCATGGCCGACGCGCGGCGCACCAGCGCACGCAGCCGGGCGACGAGCTCGGCCAGGTGGAAGGGCTTGACGAGGTAGTCGTCGCCGCCGGCTGCGAAGCCCGACAGCCGGTCGGTGAGCCGGTCGTGAGCCGTCAGGAACAGCACCGGCGCGTCCACGCCCCGGGCCCGCAGCGCCTGGCAGAGGTCGCGCCCGTCAGCGTCCGGCAGGCCGATGTCGAGGACCAGTGCGGCAAACGGTGCGCCGGCCAGCGCCATGGCCGAGGCGCCGTCCCGGGCGCTGGTGACCTCGAACCCCTCCTCGCGCAGACCGCGGGCGAGCACCTCGCGCAGCGCGAGGTCGTCCTCGACGACGAGCACGCGGTCCGGGGTCACCTCAGCAGTGTCGGCCACCGCGGCCGGGTCCGGCCGGCCATGGCGAAGCGCTCAGGTGACGTTCAGCGACGGGCCCCCACGCTGTAGGCCTGCCGCACCCCTGCGTGCGGCCCGCCGACTGGAGAAGTCCTGTGAGCACTCGCTTCCGCACCCTTTCCCGGGTCCCCGTGGCGCCGGTGCGCCAACGCGCGGCCGCCCGCGTCCTGGTGGTGTCGGGCAGTGTCGGTGCCGGACACGATGGCGCCGCCAACGAGCTCGCCGCACGACTGCGCGCTGCCGACGTCGAGGTCGACGTCCGCGACCTGCTGTCGGTGCTGCCGCAGCCGGTCCCGAAGGTGCTGCGCGAGGGCTACTGCCTGACCGTGGACCGGGCACCGCTGGTGTTCGAGCGGTTGTTCACCGCTCTGGAACGCTCCGGCCTGGCCCGCCGGGCGATGCTCGAGGTCTGCCGGTCCGGCGAGCGCGGGGTGGGGCGCTGGCTGGCAGAAGGTGACTACAGCGCGGCGGTGTCGACCTACCCGCTGGCCAGCCAGGTGCTCGGCCAACTACGACGCAGGGGCCTCGCGCCGATGCCGCTGGTGACCTACCTCACCGACCCTGCCGCGCATCGCAGCTGGATCCACTCGGACATCGACGTCCACCTCACGGTGACGGCTGCGACCGCGGAGCGCGGCGCGGCGGCGTACGGCATACCGATGACGGCCGCCGGCCCGCTGGTGCCCTCGCGGTTCGCCGTCCCGGTGCCGCCCCGCCGGGTGCGTGAGCTGCGTACCGAGCTCGGGCTTCCCGAGGGCCGGCCGGTAGCGCTGCTCGTGGCCGGCTCACTGGGCCTTGGCGACGTGGTGTCGTCGACCGAGCACGTCATTGCCGCTGGCCTGGTCCCGGTGGTGCTGTGCGGCCGCAACGAGCGGGTTCGCGGGCAGGTTGCGGCGGTGCGCGGCGCGGTTGCCCTGGGCTGGCGGGATGACGTCCACGAGCTGATGGCGGTCGCGGACGTACTCGTGCACAACGCCGGCGGGTTGTCCTTCACAGAGGCCCTGGTCGCCGGGCTGCCGGCCGTCAGCTACCGGTGCATCCCCGGTCACGGCCAGGCCAACGCGGCCGTCCTGCAGGAGGGCGGCATCGCCCCGTGGGCACACTCCCCGGCCGAGCTCGCCGCGGCCCTGCACAGCCAGCTCGCCGTGGGCCGCCGACCGGCCTGCCTGGCCGACCCGGCGCAGGTCGTGCTGGCGCTGCTGCCGGCCCGACAGCAGCTCGCGGCCTCGGCATGAGGCTCGTCACGGCGGTCAGCGGGGTGGCGGCCGCCCTGGCCGCTGTGCACGCAGCCCCGGCGCTGACCGCGCGTGGCCCGCTGCGACATCTCGTGCCAGGGCTGTCCGGCGCCGGCCGTCCCGGCGGGGTAGCGCTCACCTTCGACGACGGCCCCGACCCCCGCGGCACCCCCGCCGTGCTCGACATCCTGGCTGGCCTGGGGTGGCGGGCGACCTTCTTCGTGCTGGGCAGTCAGGTCGAGCGGCACCCGGAGCTCGCCAGGCGGATCGCCGCCGAGGGCCACGAGCTGGCGCTGCACGGCTACACCCACATCAACCACCTGATCCGCAGCCCGGCCGACGTGCGCCGCGACCTGGAGCGCGCCCACCTGGTCCTGGTCGACGCCACCGGCGTGCAGCCGCGCTGGTACCGGCCCCCGTACGGCGTGCTCAGCGCCGGCACCCTGGCCACGACCCGGCGGCTCGGTCTGAAACCTGTGCTGTGGACCGCCTGGGGCCAGGACTGGCGCCGCACCGACGGGCAGCGGGTCGCCAGGACCGTGCTGCGCGACCTGGTCGACGGCGGCTGCGTGCTGCTGCACGACAGCGACGTAACCAGCACCCCCGGCTCGTGGCGGGCCACCGCAGGCAGCCTGCCACTGCTCGCGGCTGCACTATCGGCCCGCGGCTGGGCCGTCCGGAGACTCGGCGAGCACGTCGACCCGTTGGCCCGGGTGGCGTGACCTCGATCATCGCGGCGCTGCTGGCTGCGGCCTTCTTCGCCGTCGGTTCGGTCCTGCAGCACGCCGCCGCATCGGCGCCCGGTGTTCCGGACGGCTCGACCGCGCTGCGGTTGACCGCCCACCTGGCCGGCCGGCCCCGGTGGCTGCTCGGGCTGCTCGCAGGCGGAGTCGGCCTGATGCTGCACGCCCTGGCGTTGCACACCGGGCAGGTAGCCGTGGTCCAGCCGCTGCTGGCGACGGGGCTGGTCATCGCCCTGCTGCTCGCCGCCGTCACCGGCCACCCGCCGGGCCGCGGCCAGTGGGCGTCAGCGGGTGGGGTCGTCATCGGTCTCGGGCTGTTCCTGGCCAGCGCTCAACCGGCGGCGGGCACCGCGCGCGCGCACGGACCGGTGCTGGCGCTGGCCAGCATCGGCGCCCTGTTGCTCTGCGCTCTGGTGCGGCTCGCCACGGCCCGGCCCGGCGCGCGGCACGCCGCCCTGCTGCTCGGGGTCGCCGCCGGGACCGGTTTCGGAGTCGTGGGCGCGCTGCTGAAGCAGGTCGTGGACACCCCGCCCAGCCACCTCGCGCTCAGCTGGCCGCCGTATGCGCTGGTGCTGCTCGGTGCGACCTCCCTCACGCTTGCCCAGGCCGCGTATCAAGCCGGTGACCTCGTGGAATGCTTGCCGGCGCTGACCGTGCTCGAGCCGCTGGTCGCGGTGGCCGTCGGCGCCTCTGCCTTCTCCGAAGCGCTCCAGTCCTCCCCCGCTGCGCGGATCGGCCAGGTGCTCGGGGTGGTGGTGGTGACCGGCTCGGTCATCCGGCTGGTCGCGTTGCAGGCCCGCGCGGACGACCGCGCCATCATCCTGCAGTGACCACCCGCTGGTGACCCGCCGCGTGGTGACCGCCCCCATGACCACCGCCCCTGATGGCCGCCGCGTGGTGAGCGCCCGACGGGTCCTGGCCGGCGTCGCGCTGCTTGCCCTTGCGGCCTGCTCGAGCGGCCCGCAGCCGGTGGCCTCGGGCGTCAGCTCCGGTGCGGCCCCGTCTGCACGGCCCGCAGGCCCCGCGGCCGGCCCGGCGCGCTGGCGCACCGGCGCCAACCTGCCGGTCGCGGTCAGCGAGGTCGGCGTCGCGCTGCTCGGCGACCAGCTGCACGTGCTCGGCGGCTACGTCGCCGGCCGCGCACACTCCACCACCCACCTCGTCCTGGACACCCGCAGCGGTGTGTGGCGTACCGCCGCGCCGCTGCCGGTACCGCTCGACCACATCGGCGCCTTCGCGGTCGCCGGCACCGTGTACGCCGCCGGCGGTTACGGCAGCCTCGGCAAGCCGACCAGCGCGCTGTACGCCTACGACCCGGCAGCCGACCGCTGGACGACGCGCGCCCCGCTGCCGAGTGCCCGCGCCGCCGCGGTGGCCGTCGAGGTCGCCGGGCGGCTGCACCTGATTGGCGGCCGCGCCGCCGGCGGGGACACCGGTGAGCACGACGTCTATGACCCGGCGACCGACCGGTGGAGCACCGCCGCGCCGATGCCGACCGCTCGCGACCACGCCGCGGCCGCCCTCGTCGGCGGTCAGGTGCATGTGGCCGGGGGGCGTCCCGGAAGTCTCGCCAGCCACGAGGTCTACGACCCGGCGACTGACAGCTGGTCGGCCGGCCCGCCGCTGCCCCGCGGGCGCTCCTCGGTCGCCGGGGCCGCACTGGGCGGCCGGTTCGTCGTGCTCGGGGGCGAGGATGCCGCCGAGCAGCAGGTGTACACCGATGTCGAGTCCTTCGACCCCGCCTCCCGCACCTGGAGCCAGCTGCCGCCCCTGCCGGCCGCCCGGCAGGGGATCGGCGCGGCTGTGCTGGGCGACCGGCTGCTGCTCCCGGGCGGCGGTCCGTCCGCCGGGGGCCGGGAGCAAACCGCCGTGCTGCTCGAGCTCTCGCCGCAGCCCTGAGGACGCCGCTGGCAGGCTGTCGCCATGACCACGACCCCGCCATCACCCCGGCGGCCGCGCGTGCAGGAGCTCGACTGGCGACCGACCGCCCTCGGTGACCTGAGCCTGCGGCGTCGACTCGAGCCGACCCTGCGGGTGGACGTGTACGAGGTGCTGCTCGGTGAGGACTACCTGATGTCGAGCCTGTTCACCGTCGCCGAGGTCGAGCTGGCGCGGCTGGGGTTGGCGGAGCTGCCGGGTAGCGGGCTCGACGTCGTGGTCGGTGGGCTCGGACTCGGCTACACCGCTCGGGCGGTCCTGGAGGACAGCCGGGTCCGCTCGCTCCGGGTCGTGGAGGCGCTCCCCGAGATCATCGAATGGCACGAGAACGGTCTGCTGCCCAGGGCCGATGAGCTCACCGGTGATCCACGCTGTGTCTTCGTGAGGGGTGACTTCTTTGCGATGGCGGCCGGTGAGGACGGGCAGGCCCTGGCGCGTTCCCACGCCATCCTGGTCGACATCGACCACACGCCGCAGCACGTCCTGCACCCCAGCCACGCGGCTTTCTACACCGTCCCGGGCGTGCGCCGACTCGCCGGGCACCTGCACCCCGGTGGCGTGTTCGGCCTGTGGTCCGATGACCCGCCGGACGCCGGCTTCATGATGGTGCTCGACGAGGTCTTCGCCAGCTCCACGGCGCACGTCGTCACGTTCGCCAACCCGCTGACCGGCGGCGAGTCCGCCAACACCGTCTACGTCGCGCGGTTGCCGAACGCCTGAGGCCGCGCTTTGGAGCCCGGCCACCGTGACGTGCCGATGTG
>JAYVYM010000292.1:0-3400 GCA_043784245.1 Frankiales bacterium | reverse complement strand
CCCTCGCCGCGAGCCCCCTCGGTGAGCAGGATGCCCATCTTCCAGATCCCGGTCGGGTGGAACTGGTAGAACTCCATGTCCTCCAGCGGCAGACCCTGGCGGTAGATGATCCCCATTCCGTCGCCGGTCAGGGTGTGGGCGTTGCTGGTCACCTTGAATACCTTGCCGAAGCCACCGGTCGCGAACAGCACCGCCTTGGCCTGGAAGACGTGGATCTCACCGGTAGACAGCTCGTACGCCACCACGCCGCTGACCGCACGCTCGGTGCCGCCGCCCTCGGCCGGCACCTCGGTCATCGCCATGTCGAGCACGTAGAACTCGTTGAAAAAGTCGATCTTGTGCTTGACGCACTGCTGGTAGAGCGTCTGCAGGATCATGTGGCCGGTCCGGTCGGCCGCAAAGCACGACCGGCGTACCGCGGCCTCGCCGTGGTTTCGGGTGTGACCGCCGAAGCGCCGCTGGTCGATGCGGCCCTCAGGCGTGCGGTTGAACGGCAGGCCCATCTTCTCCAGGTCCAGGACGGCGTCGATGGCCTCCTTGCACATCACCTCCGCAGCGTCCTGGTCGACGAGGTAGTCGCCACCCTTGACGGTGTCAAAGGTGTGCCACTCCCAGTTGTCCTCCTCGACGTTGGCCAGGGCGGCGCACATGCCGCCCTGCGCGGCGCCGGTGTGTGACCTGGTCGGGTAGAGCTTGGTGAGCACCGCGGTCTTGGAGCGCTGACCGGCCTCGAGAGCCGCGCGCATCCCGGCCCCGCCGGCACCCACGATGATCGTGTCGTAGCGATGGAACTGCACCATGACGGCTCCCTCAGATACTCGGGTCGAAGGTGAATATGACCAGTGTGCCGAGCATCAGCACCAGCACAGCTGAGGTGTAGAGCAGCATCTTCAGCCAGAAACGGGTGCCATCGCGCTCGGCGTAGTCGTTGATCACGGTGCGCAGGCCGTTCGTACCGTGCAGTTCGGCCAGCCAGAGCTGGGCCAGGTCCCAGGTGCGCCAGAACGGCGACGCCCACCGACCGGCCACGAAGCCAAAATTGATGCGGTGCACGCCGCCGTCCAGGATGTTCATGATGAGCAGGTGGCCCAGTACCAGGACGACGAGCAGCAGCCCGCTCATCCGCATGAAGATCCAGCTGTACATCTCGAAGTTGGTCTTGGAGCGGTGTGCCGTGGTGTGCCTGCGGGTCCGTGGGGCCTCGATGACCAGGCGCGTGTCGTCGGGGGCAACGGTGGTCATCAGGCTGTCCCGAACATCTGCTCGACGGTCCGCTTGAGCATGAAGTAGACCCCCGGGATCATCACGAACCCGGTGACGGTGACGACGGCGTAGGTCATCTGCTTCTGGTAACGCGGGCCCTTCTCCCAGAAGTCGATCGACATGACCCGCAGCCCGTTGAGCGCGTGGTAGAGCACCGCGCCGGTGAGGCCGACCTCCATGAGGTTCACGATCGGCGTCTTGTAGGTGTCGATGATCCGGTCGTACGAATTGGGGGAGACCCGGACCAGGGCGGTGTCGAGCACGTGCGCGAACAGGAAGAAGAAGATCAAGACGCCCGTGACGCGGTGCGCCACCCATGACCACATGCCCTCGCGCCCCCGGTACAGGGTGCCTGCTGGTGCCTTCGCCATGCTGGGGCCCTCCGAATCCGCCGCCGGTCAACCAAGTGCCCGACACCGGAGCGTAACGACCACCGGGTGTTGCGGCACGTCGAAGCTTGCGGACGTGTTGTGACAATGCGCACCGTGGGCTTGGTCGGCCGCATGCGTGCAGCAGCGGTCAGAACCACGTGCCTGCGCTCGGCCGTGCCACGTCCTGGCTCTGCGGCCTAGCATCGCGCCATGGCAGACGCGCAGGGCTCAGAGCAGCCGCCGGCGCGCGCGTCGGAGTCCGGGTTCGATATCGCGCCGCTCTACGGGCCGGCTGACGTCGCCCCGGGCCTTGCGGACCGGCTCGGTGAGCCGGGCGAGTTCCCCTACACCCGCGGCGTCTACCGCTCGATGTACACCGGCCGGCCCTGGACGATGCGGCAGTACGCAGGGTTCGGTACGGCGAAGGAGAGCAACGAGCGCTACCGGCACCTGGTGGAGCAGGGCACCGGCGGGCTGAGCGTCGCCTTCGACCTGCCGACCCAGATGGGCTATGACTCCGATGAGGAGATCGCGTCAGGCGAGGTCGGCAAGGTCGGCGTGGCGATCGACTCCCTCGAGGACATGCGGCTGCTGTTCGACGAGATCCCGCTGGGCGACGTGAGCACCTCGATGACGATCAACGCGCCGGCCGCGGTGCTGCTGCTGATGTATCAGCTGGTGGCGCAGGAGCAGGGTGTCCCGAAGGAGAAGATCACCGGGACGATTCAGAACGACGTGCTCAAGGAGTACATCGCCCGTGGCACCTATATCTACCCGCCGGCGCACAGCCTGCGGTTGATCACCGACATCTTTGCGTACTGCCGCACCGAGCTGCCCCGCTGGAACACGATCTCGATCTCCGGCTACCACATGGCCGAAGCCGGCGCGACGCCCACTCAGGAGATCGCGTTCACGCTCGCCGACGGCATCGAGTACGTCAGGGCGGCGGTGTCGGCCGGGCTGTCCGTCGACGATTTCGCGCCGCGGCTGGCGTTCTTCTTCGTCTCACGTACGACGCTGCTGGAGGAGGTCGCGAAGTTCCGTGCGGCCCGGCGCATCTGGGCGCGGGTGATGCGCGAGGAGTTCGGCGCGAAGGACCCGAAGTCGCTGATGCTGCGCTTCCACACCCAGACCGCCGGCGTGCAGCTGACCGCGCAGCAGCCCGAGGTCAACCTGGTGCGGGTGACGGTGCAGGGCCTGGCGGCGGTGCTCGGTGGCACCCAGTCGCTGCACACCAACTCCTACGACGAGGCGATCGCGCTGCCCACCGTCAAGGCCGCGACACTCGCGCTGCGTACCCAGCAGGTCCTGGCGTACGAGACGGATGTGACGGCCACCGTCGACCCGTTCGCCGGGTCGTACGTGATGGAGGCGATGACCGACGAGGTCGAGGCCGGCGCGCTGGCGCTGATGGCGCAGGTCGAACAGATGGGCGGCGCGGTGGCGGCCATCGAGAAGGGCTTCCAGAAGAGCGAGATCGAGAGCTCGGCGTACCGCATCGCGCTCGGGATCGACAGCGGCGAGCGGATCGTGGTCGGCCTCAACCGGTTCAAGGCCGCCTCGGAGGAGCGCTACGAGCCGCTGCGCGTCGACCCGTCGATCGAGGCCGACCAGCGCTCACGCCTGGAGGCTCTGCGCGCCCGCCGGGACAACGCTGCCGTCGAGCGGCATCTCACTGAGCTCCGGGAGGCAGCGGCAGGTTCGGCCAACTGCCTGGTCCCGATGCGGGAGGCGCTGCGCGAGCTGGCGACCGTCGGCGAGGTGTG
>JAYVYM010000291.1:0-13307 GCA_043784245.1 Frankiales bacterium | reverse complement strand
CTCCGGCACGGCGTACGGCTACACGCCCCATGGCGGTACCGGCGCCGCCGTACGCACCTTCGTGCAGGTGCTGGAGGACCTGGCTGCCGGCTGACCGGCGCGGAATGCCGCGGGGCCTGTCCGGGGCTGTACCGCGAGGATGGGAGACTTCCCGCCAGGGCGCCGCTACGAGCAGCCGCCCGCCCGTACCTGCGAGGGAGCAGCGTTGTGACCCAGCCCGCGACGACCCAGACCGAAACCGTCGACCTCGTCATCCTCGGCGGCGGCAGCGGTGGCTATGCCGCCGCCCTGCGCGCCGCGGAGCTGGACATGAGCGTCGTGATGGTCGAGAAGGACAAGGTCGGCGGCACCTGCCTGCACCGGGGCTGCATCCCGACCAAGGCCCTGCTGCACTCCGCCGAGATCGTCGACACCTTCAAAGATGCCGCACAGTTCGGCGTGATGGGCTCGTTCGACAAGGTCGACATGGCCGGGGTGAACAGCTACAAGGACAAGGTCGTCGAGGGGCTGTTCAAGGGCCTGACCGGGCTGGTGAAGAGCCGCAAGATCGAGGTCGTGCAGGGTACGGGGCGACTCGCCTCGCCCACTGCCGTCGAGGTGGCGCTGCCGGACGGCTCGACCCGGCGGATCGAGGCGGGCCACGTGCTGCTGGCCACCGGCTCGGTCCCCCGGTCGCTCCCGGGTCTGGAGATCGACCACGAGCGCGTCATCACCAGCGACGACGCCCTCGGGATGGACACCATCCCGACCTCCGTGGTGATCCTCGGAGCCGGCGCGATCGGCTGCGAGTTCGCCTCCGTCTGGAGCTCGTTCGGCGCGACGGTGACGATCGTCGAGGCGCTGCCGCACCTCGTACCGCTGGAGGAGGAGAGCAGCAGCAAGCTGCTCGAGCGGGCCTTCCGCAAGCACGGGATCAAGCAGCAGCTCGGCTCTCGCTTCGAGAGCGTCGCCTCGACCGAGCGGGGCGTCACGGTCACTCTCGAGAACGGCAAGACGATCGAGGCCGAGCTGCTGCTGGTGGCCATCGGCCGCGGCCCGGTCAGCGCCGACCTCGGTTACGAGCAGGCCGGTGTGACGATGAACCGCGGGTTCGTCGAGGTCGATGCCTACTGCCAGACCAGCGTCTCGACGATCAGCGCGGTCGGTGACCTGATCCCGACCCTGCAGCTCGCGCATGTCGGCTTTGCCGAGGGCATCCTGGTCGCCGAGCGGCTCGCCGGCCTGCCGGTCGCCCCGATCGACTACGACGGCGTCCCGCGCGTGACCTACTCCCACCCCGAGGTGGCCTCCGTCGGGCTGACCAGCGCGGTCGCGAAGGAGCGCGGCTACGACGTGGTGGAGGTGACGTACGACCTGGCCGGCAACGGCAAGGCGCGCATCCTCGGTACGGCCGGGGCCGTCAAGGTCATTGCCAGCCGGAACGGGCCGGTCCTGGGGGTCCACATGGTCGGCGAGCGGGTCGGCGAGCTGATCGCCGAGGCGCAGCTGATCACCAACTGGGAGGCGCTGCCCAGCGAGGTCGCCCAGCTGATCCACCCGCACCCGACGATGTCCGAGGCGGTCGGCGAGGCGCACCTCGCGCTCGCCGGCAAGCCCCTGCACAGCCACTCCTGACCGCACTGTCCCCCGCCTGCCGACGCCAGCAACCCACCCGCCAACCACCGCCCGACCCGAGGAGCCCCACGCACCATGGCCGTCTCCGTCACGATGCCCGCCCTCGGCGAGAGCGTTACCGAGGGCACCGTCACCCGCTGGCTGAAGAAGGAGGGTGAGCGGATCGAGGTCGACGAGCCGCTGCTCGAGGTCTCCACCGACAAGGTCGACACCGAGATCCCCTCCCCTGCCGCCGGCGTGCTCGAGTCGATCAAGGTGCAGGAGGACGAGACCGTCGAGGTCGGCGTCGAGCTGGCCGTCATCGGTGACGGCGAGGCCGCTGGTCGCGACACCGCGAGCGCGGCCCCCGCAGCCGTGGAGCCGACCCCCGAGGTGGCTGCCGCACCCGCCCCGGCTCCTACCGCGGCACCCGCCCCCGCTCCTGCCGCGGCACCCGCCCCGGCTCCTGCCGCGGTACCCGCCCCGGCGGCGCCCGCCCCCGTCGCACCGGACCCGGCTCCTGCGCCAGCCTCGGCCACGGCGGCCGCGCCGTCGGCTGCCTCGAATGGCACCTCCAGCTCCACGCCGGGCGGCGGCGAGGGCACCTACGTGACGCCCCTGGTCCGCAAGCTGGCCGCTGAGCACGGCGTCGACCTGGCGGGTTTGCAGGGCACCGGCGTCGGTGGCCGGATCCGCAAGCAGGACGTCCTCGACGCCGCCGCCCAAGGCGGCAGTTCCGCGGCGCCTGCCCTCGCAGCCACCTCCACCACGACTGCCACACCTGCACCGGCCCCCGCGACGCAGATCCCCGTGCCGGCCCAGCAGACCAGCGCGCCAGCGGAGGCGTACGTCAGCCAGGCCGACGAGGCGGCCCCGAAGCCGACCGTGCGTGGGCGTACCGAGAACCTCTCGCGGCTGCGCAAGGTGATCGCGCAGCGGATGGTCGAGTCGTTGCAGGTGTCGGCGCAGCTGACGACCGTCGTCGAGGTCGATGTGACCAAGGTGGCCAGGCTGCGCGAGCAGGCAAAAGCCGCGTTCCAGCAGCGCGAGGGCGTGAAGCTCACCTTCCTGCCATTCTTCGCGCTCGCCGCCGTGGAGGCGCTCAAGCTCTACCCCCAGGTGAACGCCAGCATCGACCAGGCGGCCGGCACCGTGACCTACCACGAGGCCGAGCACCTCGGGGTGGCCGTCGACACCGAACGCGGGCTGCTCGTGCCCGTGATCCACGGTGCGGGCGACCTCAACATCGCCGGCCTGGCTCGCAAGATCGCAGATCTGGCGAACCGCACCCGCACCAACAAGGTGACTCCTGACGAGCTGGGTGGCGGCACCTTCACCCTCACCAACACCGGCTCGCGCGGGGCGCTGTTCGACACTCCGATCATCAATCAGCCGCAGGTTGGCATCCTCGGCACCGGTGCCGTGGTCAAGCGGCCCGTCGTGATCAACGACCCGGACCTCGGCGAGGTCGTGGCGGTGCGCTCGATGGCCTACCTCGCCCTGACCTACGACCACCGGATCGTCGACGGCGCCGATGCCGCCCGCTTCCTCGTCGCGGTCAAGGAGCGCATCGAGGAAGGCGACTTCGCCGCCGACCTCGGCCTCTAGAGACGACCGACACCTCCGCCGGCCACCTCATGCAACCCGCGGGTGTGCACATCGGCGAGCCACGACAGCGCTGTCAGCCGCTGCACCGGAGGCGCCCGCCAGCGACCACCATCCACAGCGCGCAGCCTGCCGCCCGGTCGGGCAGGATCGACCCATGAAGATCGCCATCACCGGTGCGTCCGGCCTCATCGGCACCCCCCTGGTCGCCGCGCTGCTCGCCGACGGTCACGACGTCGTACGGCTGGTGCGCGGCACCTCAACCGACAGCGACGTGCGGACCTGGGACGCCCGCACCCTGGACCCGGCCACCATCGCCGACCGGGAGGCCGTCGTGCACCTGGCCGGCGCGGGCGTGGCAGACCACCGCTGGACCCCTGCGTACAAAAAGATCGTTCTCGACAGCCGTGTGCAGGGCACCACTGCCGTCGCGCGGGCGATGGCCGAGGCAGCCGGTCCGCAGGTGCTGCTGTCGGCGAGCGCCATCGGCTGGTACGGAGACACCGAAGACCGGCTCACCGACGAGAGCGGGCCCTCAGGGCAGGGTTTCCTCGCCGACGTCTGCCGCCAGTGGGAGCAGAGCACCGCGGCCGCCGAGACCGCGGGGGTCCGGGTCGCGCACCTGCGTACCGGCATCGTGCTCTCCGGCCGCGGCGGGGCCCTCAAGAAGCAGGCGCAGGCGGCCAGGGCGTTCGCGGGGGCGCCGCTGGGCACCGGCCGGCAGTGGACGAGCTGGATCAGCCTGAAGGACGAGGTCGACGCCATCCGCCATCTGCTGACCGCGGACGTGTCGGGGCCGGTCAATCTCGTCGGTCCGGCGCCGGTCACCAATCTGGAGTTCACCAGGACCCTCAACCGCGTCGTGCACCGCCCGACCATCCCGGTGCCGGTGCCGGCCTTCGTGCTGCGCGCCATACTCGGGGAGTTTGCCGACGAGGGCGTCCTGGTCGGCCAGCGGCTCACCCCGGCCGTCCTGGAGCGCTCCGGCTTCCACTTCGCCCACCGCGACCTCGAGGCCGCCCTCCGGGCCAGCCTGTAGGACCCCGGCACGACGTCCGCGTCACAGGCAGGGACCAGGCGCGGCCCGGCGGGGCGACCGGCCGCCTACCCTGGCGTGAGCTCCGCGATCCGCCAGCCGTCGGCGACCTGCACCAGCACCACGTCGTACGCCGCCTCGCCCCGGCCCGGCAGCGACTGGACGGCCGAGCCGGCCGCGTCGCGCAGCACCTGCGGCGTGAGGACATCGGTGACCCGCAGCTCGGCGTGACCTGCCGACCAGGTCGTCCGGCGCAGGGCCCGTACCTCGTGGCGCACACCCCACGCGGTGCGGCCGGCTGAGATCAGCGTGGCCAGCGCGGCGGCGTCGCCTGTGGCCCCGGTCGACCCGGGCACCCACACCCGGTCCAGTAGGGCCGGCGCGCCCTGCGCGAAGGCCTGCTCGCGCTGTCGGTCAAGACCGTCGAGCACCGGGCCCCACGCCGGCTCGGCGGGTGCGCCCGGGACCGGTGGTGGCCAGGCCGACGGGCCCGGGGGCCCGGCCTGCGGGGTCGGCGGCTGCGGGGTCGGCGGCTGCAGGGTCGGCGGCTGCAGGGTCGGCGGCTGGCGCGCTACCGGCAACGCGCTGACCTGCCCAGCCGGCTCCCCGCTGCGGGCCCACACCAGCCCGCCCGCGAGCAGGCCCAGCACGAGCACCACACAGCCGAGGACGAGCGCGGAGGGCCGCCTGCGCCTGCGGGCCGGCGTCGGCGCGGGCGGGGCTGTCGGGCGAGGTACGACATGGGTCTCGCGCACGTCGGGCACCGGCGCCGACACCGGTGGCGCCCCGGCCAGGCGCACCGGCGCGGGTGCCTGCGCCCGCTGCAGAGCCGTCGCGAACGCCTCCGCCGTCGGCCGTCGAGACGGGTCAGCCGAGAGCGCGGCCTCAACGACCGCGACCAGCGAGCGGGAGGCGCGGGGGGCGAGCAAGCCGAGCGGCGCCCGGGCTCCCGCGACCGCCGCGGCGAGCACCTGGTCGACGCCGCCCCCGGCATGCGGCGGGCTACCGGCAAGCATGTGGTGGCAGATCGCGGCGAGCGCCCACACGTCCGAGGCCGGGCCGGGGGGGCCGCCCGCAGCGACCACGGGGTCGACGTACTCGGCGGTGCCAGACACTGCATCGACCCGCTCACCGGTAAAGCGGGCCAGCCCGAGGTCGCTCAGCAGGGGCATGCCGTCCGCGGTGAAAAGCACGTTGGACGGTGAGAGGTCACCGTGCACGAGGCCCACGGCGTGGGCCGCGGCCAACGCGGCGGCCAGCGGTGCCGCGACGGTGACGACCTCGCCCGGCTGCAGGTCGCCCCGGCGGGAGAGCAAGGCGGCGAGCGAGCCGCCCGGTGCGTGGTCAAGCACAAGGATGTCCCCGACGACCTCGCGCAGCCGTACGATGTAGGGCGTGTCCAGGCTGGCCAGCGCAGTGGCCTCGCGGCGCAGGGCCTGCACCGCTGCCGGGTCCGCGTCGGCCCGAAGCCGCTTGAGTGCGACCGTCTCGCCGGTTGCGGTCTCCGTGGCCCGCCACACCTCGCCGGTCGCGCCGAATCCGAGCAGCTCCCCGACCTCGAAGCCCGGCAGCGTCCATGCGTCCACGTGCCGAGTCGAGCACAACCCGGCCCGACACCCCGGCCACTATCCACAGCACCTTGCCCGCATTCCGCTACATCTCGGCGCCCGCATGCCGCGGCGACCGATTCCACCGGGTCCCCCGCCGCGGCGTCGACCATGCTCGGCGCTCGACCTCAGAAACCAGGAGCGCACATGGTGAGCATCGATGAAACGAGGCCGGCGACGGGAATGACCCCGGCGAGGCTTGGCGGGCTACGCCGCTGGAACCTCGGGTTGGCCGGACTGCATGCCGCCCAGGCCGGGGCGGTCCTGCTGCTGGCCAGCGGCTTCGCCATCACCGTGACCTCCTCCTACCCCACCGGACCACCCGGCACGAAGGTCGCGGCCCCCAGCGCGCTGTTCGACGTGCGGATCGGCCTGGCCGTCGCGGTGTTCCTCGGCCTTGCCGCCGTCGACCACCTGCTCACGGCCACCGTGTTCCGCAGTCGCTATGAGTCCGACCTGCGGGCGGGCAGGAACCGCTTCCGGTGGGTCGAGTACTCCTTCAGCGCCACCCTGATGGTGTTGCTCATCGCGTCCTATGCCGGGATCACCGGCATTTCCGCGATCATCGGCATTGTCGGGGCCAATGTCGCGATGATCATGTTCGGGTGGCTCCAGGAGGTCATGAACCCGCCGGGACGCACCCGAACCACGATGGCCCCGTTCTGGTTCGGCGCCCTGGTCGGTGCCGCTCCCTGGGTGGCGATCATCGTCAACTTCGCCGGCGCCCAGCAGGTCCCGGGCTTCGTGTACGGCATCTTCTTCAGCCTGTTCGCCTTCTTCGCCAGCTTCGCCGTCAACCAGTGGCTGCAGTACCGGGAGATTGGACCGTGGCGTGACTATGCCTTCGGTGAGAAGTCCTATCTAGTCCTGAGTCTCGCCGCCAAATCCATCCTCGCCTGGCAGATCTTCGCCGGTTCCCTCGCCGGCTGAGCCACGGCCCGGGGTGGCGTGGGCCCGGACCGCCAGACCGGCCGCGGCCGTCAGCAGGCACATCGCGGCGAGCTGCACAGTGACCTCGTTGACGTCGGCGCTGGCGTCCACCTCGACGATGTCGACCGCGCGGACAGCGGGGTGGCGGCCGGCCTCGAGCGCCGCATCGAGCAGCTCAGCCGGCAGCAGCCCCCCCGGCCGGGCGCCGGGGCAGCCCGGTACGAAGGCCCGGTCCACAACATCGACGTCGAGGTCGACGTACACGGCGTCGCAGCGAACGGCCAGGGTGTCGAGCTCACGCCGGACGATGTCGCCGACCCGGCCGCGGCATTGGGCGACCCGCACCACCCGGATGCCGTGTGTCCGGCACCACTCCCGGTGTGCGCGGGAGTTGGTGAGCTCGGCGATGCCGACCTGCACGACGTTCGCCCCGGGCAGCCCGGCCTCGACCAGGCCGCGGACGGGGGTGCCGTTGGTCGGGCCGGCGCTCCAGCCGCGTACGTCGTGGTGGGCGTCCATGGTCAGCAGCCCCACCCGCGGAAGGTCCGGCAGCAGCGCCAGAAGGGCCGGCCACGTCACAAGGTTGTCGCCGCCGAGCAGGACCACCAGCTCATGTGGTGGCAGCGCAGCCACCCCCTTGTGCACCGCCGCCACAGCCTCGCCCCCGGCCAGGCCCGCCACGTCCAGGTCGCCATGGTCGATGGCAGCCGGCAGGTCCACGTCGAGGCCTGCGTGCCAGGTCGGAAAGCGGTGCAGGGCCGCGCGGATCGCGGCGGGGGTGAGGTGCGCGGAGGACGGCGAGAGCGAACTGCGTGACAGCGGGACCCCGAGCACCCCCAGTCGGGTGGCACTCCCCGAACCCCTCCCAGCCGTCGAGCCCGTTCCCGGGGGCTGCAGCCAGGACGACGCCCGCGGCCAGTCGGGGGCCTCGGTCATCTGACGACCTGCCCGCCGCGCAGGACGGCTCGCACCAGATCGACCCCCGGCCGGTACGCAAACCAGGTCGGCGACGGCGCGTCGAGCACGACCAGATCGGCCGGGGCCCCGACCCGCAGATGACCGGCGTCGATCCCGAGCGCGGCGGCCCCGCCCAGCGTCGCCGCGCGCAGCGCCTCCATCGGCCGCAGCTCCTGCTGGCGGCAGGCCAGCGCGATCACGAACGGCATCGAGGTCGTGAAGGACGTTCCCGGGTTGCAGTCCGTCGCGAGCGCGACGGTGACGCCGGCGTCCAACAGCCGGCGCGCCGGCGCGTACGCCGACCCGGCCCCGAACTCCGCGGCCGGGACGAGCACCGCCACGACGCCGGACTCGCGCAGCGCGGCGACGTCGGCGTCGGTGAGGTGGGTGCAGTGGTCGGCCGACAGCGCGCCCAGCTCAGCGGCCAGCTGCACCCCGCCACCGGGCTGCAGCTGGTTGGCGTGCACGTGCACGTCAAGGCCCCGGGCGGCGCCCGCCCCCAGCACCTCGCGGCACTCGTCGACGTCAAAGGCGCCCTCCTCGCAGAACGCGTCGATGCCGGTCGCCACCCCGACCGCAGCCTCGAGCATCGGCCCGGTGACCAGCTCGATGTAGCCGACGGCAACGTCAGGCGGCACGTGCGCACCCAGGAACGTCACGTGCGGGGTGAGCTCAGCGGCGACCTGCAGGCAGCGCAGCTCGTCCTCTACGGTCAGCCCGTAGCCGCTCTTGATCTCCAGCGTCGTCGTGCCCGAGCGCAGCGCCTCCATCGCCAGCCGCCGGGCCCGGCGCCGTAGCTCGTTCGTGGAAGCGGCCCGGGTCGCGGCGACCGTCGTCCGGATCCCGCCTGCGGCGTAGGGCTTTCCGGCTAGCCGGGCCTCGTACTCCGCGGTGCGGTCACCGCCGAAGACCAGGTGGGTGTGACTGTCGACGAAGCCCGGCACGACGCATCCGCCGGCAACGTCAAGGCGGTCATCGGCAGCCGGCGCTTCGGCGGCGGGCCCCGACCACGCGACGACACCGTCCTCGACGAGCAGCGCCGCGTCCCGGCGTACCGGCAACCCGTCGTCCCAGGTGACCAGCATCTCGATCCGGTCGAGCAGCAGCGACCTCACAACATCGGCATGTCGATGCCACGCTCCCGCGCCACGTCGCGGGCGAGGTCGTAGCCGGCGTCCGCGTGCCGTACGACGCCCGTACCGGGATCGTTGGTCAGCACCCGCTCGACCCGCAGCGCCGCATCGGCTGTGCCGTCCGCAACCACCTGCGCGCCGGAGTGGATCGACTTGCCCATGCCGACGCCACCGCCGTGGTGGACCGCCACCCAGGCGGCGCCGGACGCCACGTTGAGCAGCGCATTGAGCACCGGCCAGTCGGCTATGGCGTCGGAGCCGTCGGCCATCGCCTCGGTCTCGCGGTAGGGCGAGGCCACCGAGCCGCTGTCGAGGTGGTCACGCCCGATCACCACGGGTGCGCGGATCTCGCCGCGGGCGACGAGGTCATTGAGCACCGCCCCGGCTTCGGCCCGTTCGCCGTAGCCGAGCCAGCAGATCCGCGCCGGCAGGCCCTGGAAGGCCACCCGCTCGCGCGCCAACGGGATCCAGCGCTGCACAGCGGCATTGTCCGGGAACGCCCTGAGCAGCGCGTCGTCGGCGACCGCGATGTCGCGCGGGTCGCCCGACAGCGCCACGAAGCGGAACGGCCCGGTACCCGAGCAGAACAGCGGGCGGATGTACGCCGGGACGAAGCCCGGGTAGTCGAAAGCCTCGGCGAGCCCGGCCTCTTTGGCCTCCCCGCGCAGGTTGTTGCCGTAGTCGAAGACCTGCGCGCCGGCTCGGGAGAACCCCACCATGGCGCGGCAGTGCTCGACCATCGAGGCGCGCGCCCGCCGTACGTACTCGTCGGGCTTGATACGCCGCAGCTCAGCCGCCTGCGGCACCGACAGCCCGACGGGCAGGTAGCCGTGCAGCGGGTCGTGGGCGCTGGTCTGATCGGTCACGACGTCGAAGGCCTCGCCGCGGGCGAGCAGCGCCGGCAGCACCTGCGCGGCGTTGCCCACGACACCGACCGACAGGGCCCGCCCCTCGGCGGCCGCCGCGCGTACCCGGCGCAGCCCGTCGTCGAGGTCGGCCGCCTGCTCGTCGAGGTAGCGCGTCGCAAGGCGACGGCGCAGCCGCGTCTCGTCCACCTCGATGCAGAGCGCGACACCGCCATTGAGCGTCACGGCCAGCGGCTGCGCACCACCCATGCCGCCCAGGCCCGCGGTCAACACGACCTTGCCGCGCAGCGTGCCGTCGTAGCGCTGCTCGGCGAGCGCCGCGAACGTCTGGAAGGTGCCCTGCACGATGCCCTGCGTACCGATGTAGATCCAGGACCCGGCGGTCATCTGCCCGTACATCGTCAGCCCGATGGCCTCGAGCTCCCAGAAATCTTTCCAGGTGGCCCATTTCGGTACCAGCAGCGAGTTGGCGATCAGGACGCGCGGCGCGTGCTCGAAGGTACGGAACACCGCCACCGGTTTGCCGCTCTGCACCATCAGCGTCTCGTCGGGGGCGAGCCGGATCAGCGTGCGCTCGATGGCGGCGAGCGACGCCGGGTCGCGGGCCGCCTTGCCGTTGCCGCCGTAGACCACCAGGTCCTCAGGTCGCTCCGCGACGTCGGGGTGCAGGTTGTTGCGCAGGCAGCGCAAGGCCGCCTCGGCCTGCCAGGTCCGGCACTCCATGTCAGTCCAGCCTTCCCGTCACGGCCTCGGCCGCAGCCAGCACCGCGGGCGCCGCGCTGACGCTCGCCTCGATCTCCTCGGACAGCACCCGGTCCGGTCCCGGCCCGGCCACCACCACCCGCAGCGCCGCGACGGCCGCGGCGGTGGCCGGCGAGCAGGCCCGCGGCCGACGCAGGTCCAGCGCCCGCGCCGCGGTCATCACCTCGATCGCCAGCACCGTACGCAGCCCGTCGACCGAGCGGCGCAGCTTGCGGGCCGCGCTCCAGCCCATCGACACGTGGTCCTCCTGCATGGCCGAGCTCGGAATCGAGTCGACCGACGCGGGGACCGCGAGCCGCTTGAGCTCGCAGACGATGCCAGCCTGCGTGTACTGGGCGATCATCAGCCCGCTGTCCACTCCCGGGTCGTCGGCGAGGAAGGGCGGCAGCCCGTGCGAACGGTGGGCGTCGAGCATCCGGTCGCTGCGCCGCTCGCTCATCGACGCGACGTCGGCCGCGGCGATCGCCAGGAAGTCGAGGACGTACCCGACGGGCGCACCGTGGAAGTTGCCGTTGGACGCCAGCCGGCCGTCCGGCAGCAGCACCGGGTTGTCGATGCAGGACGCCGCCTCGCGGGCGGCGACCGTACGCGCATGGGCCAGCGTGTCGCGGGCCGCGCCGGCCACCTGCGGGGCGCAGCGCAGCGAGTAGGCGTCCTGCACCCGGGTGTCGTCCGGTCCGCGGTGCGACGCGACGACCGCGGACCCGGCCAGCAGCCGCCGCATGTTGCTGGCCGCCGCGGCCTGCCCCGGGTGCGGGCGCAGCGCCATCAGGTCCTCGGCGAGCACCGCATCGGTGCCCATCAGCGCCTCGAGCGACATGGCTGCGGACAGGTCGGCCAGCCGCAGCAGCTCGTCGAGGTCGGCGCAGGCCAGCATCAGCTGCGCGAGCATCCCGTCGGTGCCGTTGATCAGGGCCAGCCCCTCCTTCTCGGCCAGCTCGACGGCGGGCAGCCCGGCCTCGGCCAGTGCCTTCTCGGCCGGCAGCAGCGCACCGTCGCGGTCCCGTACGTCACCCTCGCCCATCAGCGCGAGTGCGACGTGCGCCAGGGGCGCGAGGTCGCCGCTGCAGCCCAGCGAGCCGAACTCCCTGACGACCGGCGTGATGCCGGCGTTGAGCAGGGCGGCGAGGGCCTGGGCGGTCTGCGGCCGCACCCCGGTCCGCCCGGTCGCGAGGGTCCGCAGCCGGAGCAGGGCCAGCCCGCGGATGACCTCGCGCTCGACCTCCGGGCCGGCGCCGGCGGCGTGCGAGCGGATCAGGCTGCGCTGCAGCTGGGCTCGGCGCGCGACCGGGATGTGCCTGGTGGCCAGTGCGCCGAAGCCGGTCGAGACGCCGTACACCGGGACGTCGCCGGCCGCGAGGGCGTCCACGAGCCGGCGGGACGCTGCCAGTGCCTCGAGCGTCTCCGGAGCCAGCCGCACCTCGGCGCCCTCGCGGGCAACTGCCACGAGCTCGGCCTCGCCAAGCGCTCGGTCGGGAACGAGGAGGACGGCCATGGCGTTCATCTGACTCCTGTCACGGGCCTTCGTCACGCCTGGGCCTCGAGACGCTGCGCTGGGAGCCGTAGCCGAACTGGGCCGCTCCCTCCCACCACTGCGGCCCGGGCTGCGTCAGTCTCAGGGAATGGCAGGCACACAGACTCCCAGGGCCGTCCGGGCGGGCAACCGGCTACTGATCATCGTCGAGGACATTATCTACGTCTCGATCGCGGCGCTGCTCGCGGCGAGCGCCCTCGTCGTGCTCGTGCGCTCGACGTTCGTCCTGTTCGACAGCGCGGCGTCCGAGGTGGACAACGCGATGGTCAACGTCCTTGACTCGCTGCTGCTCGTCTTCATCTTCGTCGAGCTGCTCTACGCCGTCCGCACGACACTCAAGGAGCGGCAGATCGTGGCCGAGCCGTTCCTCATCGCCGGCATCCTCACCGGTATCAAAGAGATCATCGTCTTGTCGGTGAAGGCCGCCAACGACTACCTCGGCAAAGGGCCGGAGTTCGCGCGGGCGTTGGTCGAGATATCGGTGCTGGGCGTCCTGGTGGCCGTGCTGTCCTACTCGGCGGTGCTGCTGCGGGCCAAGGAGAGGGAGCCCGAGGAGAACTCGGGGGGTGCTGCTCCCTGATGGGTGCTGCTGAGCGCAGTCCCGGTAGCCGCTGTCGCCCGCAATGCTTCGCCGGTGCGGCGGGCCCGGCCCCCGCGCACCTACCGTGGGCGGGTGGCCGACGTGGTGGTGGTGGGGGCCGGGCTGGCCGGGCTGGCGTGTGCGCGGCGGCTGTGCGAGGCCGGCGTCGACGTCGAGCTGCGCGAGGCATCGACGGCGGTCGGCGGCCGGGTCCGCACCGACGTCGTCGACGGGATGCTGCTGGACCGCGGCTTCCAGGTGCACAACACCGGCTACCCAGAGGCGCAGCGGGTCCTGGATCACGCCGCGCTGGACCTCCAGCCGTTCTCGGCAGGCGCGCTGGTCCGGATCGGGGACCGGCTGCACCGGGTCGGCGACCCGCGCCGGCTGCCGACCTGGGCGCTCTCGACGGTCACCGCCCCGATCGGCTCGCTCAAGGACAAGGCGCTGATCGGCGTCCTGGCCGCCCGGGCAGCCCTGGCCGGCCCCGAACGCCTGCTGGCCGCGCCCGAGAGCACGACGTACGACGCCCTGCGGGCCCGCGGGCTGTCTGACACCGTCATCGACCGCTTCTTCCGGCCGTTCCTGTCCGGGGTGTTCCTGGAGGACCGGCTCGAGACGTCCAGCCGCTCCTTCGACCTGGTCTGGCAATCGTTTGTACGCGGCACTCAGTGCGTACCGGCTGCCGGCATGGGCTCGATGCC
>JAYVYM010000290.1:0-7111 GCA_043784245.1 Frankiales bacterium | reverse complement strand
CCCGGGTGCCGTCGGAGGACTTCGCGACATTGGTCTCCACGGTCTGCGCGGAGATCGGGCCGTTGTCACCGGAGATCCGAGCGATGCTGCCGTTGAGGTCGTTGCTGACATACAGCTGGTGGTCCTGCGGACCGAGCGCGGTACCGAACGGCTTGTTGTCGCTCGGGTAGCGGTTCGGCGCCATCAGCTCGACCTTGGTCATGGTCTGCGAGCCGGGGTCGTACGTCATCCGGTATACCCCGGCGCTCTTCACCGCCCAGTCCGGGGTGTAGACGTAGAAGGTGCCGTTGGCGTTGCGCCGCGGGTCCAGCGTCGGGGTGCCTGCCTTGCCGCCCGCGACAATGCAGCCGCCGACTGTGTTGCGGTCCAGCGCGGGCGCCGTCACCGCTCCAGTCGTCGGGTCGGTCACGCCCGGCAGGATCCGGCAGAACCCTGAAGGGACATCGGTGGTCCAGACGTGCCCGTAGCCGGTGGCCGCCGGGTCGGTGCCCGGGTCCATCGGGCCAGTGGTGGTCCCGTCCGTGGTGCCGGCCAGCCAGACGTTGCCGTGCGGGTCGGTCGCTTGGCTCAGGTACTGCCCGCCGGTCGCTGCGAAAGCAGGGGTGCCGGAGACAATCGGCGCCAGGGCCGTGACACCGAGCGCCAGCACGGCTAACCGGGCGGCATGTCGGTGCCTCCTCGTGGCGCTGGCCGGGCCCCGCCGACTGGGTTGCCCGACCGGCATCCACTTCGTCAAGATTTTCGTCATCGCGTCCGTCCTCGTAGCTCGATGTTGCCCAGGTCGTTGCGCTGGCCCGGGTGCTGATGGAACTGCTGCGAGCCGCACCCGGCTTGGCCTCGGGGGGCTGAGGCCAAGCCGGGTGCGGCGGCGGGGGAATCGGTTCGGCGGGCTGCCGTCCGACGAATTGACGGTCGGGCCGCCAATCGCGGCGACCATGCCGCAGCAACCTTGGGCAGCTCTGCTAATTCGCTGACGCGACGAAAGTCTTAGGACCAGTCATTCACGGGCCACAGTGTTTCACCGGCGACCTGCGTCCCATGACGTACGACCTATGACGTACGACCTACGACCGGCTGCACCGAAGGGATCGCCCGGACGGGCGTCAGACCGAAAGCGAGACACCGTGCGCAATTCTGAAGAGGGTGCCATGACACCGGCCGCCCCCGCCCGTCCGGCGGTGCCCGCAGGACACT
Source organism: Frankiales bacterium (assembly GCA_043784245.1). Taxonomy (GTDB): domain Bacteria; phylum Actinomycetota; class Actinomycetes; order Mycobacteriales; family SCTD01; genus JAYVYM01. The sequence goes on along the minus strand of JAYVYM010000290.1, from coordinate 5,917 downwards.
CCAAGGTTTCTGAAAGGTCGGACTGCGAGACCGTCGCCAGGACCCGCCAGCGAGCGGTCAACAGCCCACGTCGTGTGGGCAACCAACGCCGTCGGTCAGACGCTGAAGCGGATCAGGCAGGCGATCCCGGCAACGAGGCTGTACACGGCAAACGGCGTCAGGGTGCGGGTCTCGAAGTATCGGACCAGGAAGCGCACCGACACGTACGCGGCGGCGAAGGCGACGATCGACCCGACCAAAACCTGACCGTGAATGTTGGCGGCAGCCGGACCCGCCAGCCCGGGCAGCTTCAGGACACCCGCAGCGAAGATCACCGGGGTGGCGAGCAGGAAGGAGAACTTGGCGGCGTCCTCGTGCGACAGTCCGCGGGCCAGGCCACCGACGATGGCCGCGCCGGACCGGCTGATGCCCGCGAACAGCGCGGCCACCTGGAATGCGCCGACACCCAACGCTTCCCGGTAGCTCATCGAGAGCACCGGCCGGGTGCCCCGCTCGGCGGCAGTCGGCTCCTGCCGACCTGCCAGAGCCATCTCGGAGCCCCGGCGCAGCCGCTCACCGACCAGCAGGACGATCCCGTTGATGGTCAGAAATACTGCCGCAGCGACGGGCTTGGCGAACAGGGTGCGAAAGGTGTGCTCGAGCAGCAGGCCGGTGATCCCGACCGGGATCGTGGCGATCACGATCAGCCATGCCAGCCGGCTGTCGTCATCCTCGGCGACCACCCGCCGCGCACGGATGCTCGCCGGCAGGCTGCTGATAAATCCCCGGATGATGCGTACCCACTCCTGGCGGAAGAACAGCAGCAGCGCCAGGGCGGTCGACACGTGCAGGGCGACGATGAACGAGAGGTAGAACGACGAGCCGCTGTCCTGGGTCGCAGACTGGCGCACCAACGGCTCCCAGCTGCCGCCGATGAGCGCCGGCAGGAGCACCGAGTGCCCGAGGCTCGAGATCGGGAACAGCTCGGTGGTGCCTTGGGTCAAGCCGATCACGACCGCCTGCAGGTAGCTGAGCATCGCTCGCCTTCTCGAACTCGGTGGCTGTGGACTCGGTGGGCTGGGGACTCGGTGGCTGGCGAGCAGCCCGACGGCGCACTCCCCGGTGGACATCCTGCCGCGAGACAGTCCAGCTTCGGCACGTCGCGGGAAGGCGCTCATCCTGTGGTCAGGTGCAACGTCGCCGGCGCTGACCCTCAGTCAACCCGCCCGCCGGGTGCAGGATGTCCTCGACGGGGTCATACGCAGGCGCCGCCGACCCCGCGGAGGAGGGCCCGTGCGCGTACGTGTCGCAAGGGGCGGCGGCCTCGCCGGCCTGTCGACTGTGACCACCCTCGACAGCCAGCACCTCGAGGGTCCCGCGAAGGCTGCGCTGCGCGCCAGCGTGGAGTCCGCACTGGCAGCGGGGGAAGCCCCAGGAACCCCCGGGGCAGGCAGGGGTGCCGACCTGTTCTCCTACGAGCTCACGGTCGAGGACGGCGCGAGCTCGCAGACGCTGCGCCGTACCGACGCCAACCTCACCCCTGAGCTGCGCGCACTCGTCGGCCTCGTGATGTCGGCACCCGAGCGGGAGCGCCACGTCGCCGGTCCGGGCCAGCAGAGCTGACCGGGTGGACAACGACTGCGGGCCTCCCCCGACCGGGGGAGGCCCGCAGATCACCGCGGAGGCTGGGAGATTTGAACTCCCGATGGGATTGAAGTCCCAAACCGCATTAGCAGTGCGGCGCCATAGACCGGACTAGGCGAAGCCTCCTGGCCGGACGGCAATCCTACAGGCCCGGGCCGGCCTACTGCGCCGGTCGATGACCCGTGGTGTCGGCGTTCGGGGCGGCCTGGCGGACCAGGTCGGGGAGCACCTCGGCGATCTCGCCGGGAGCCCACTTCGCCTCGCGCTGCACGCTCGGGCCGGCCACCCAGCCCTCGTTGACGGAGATGCTGCCGCCGTACACCGAGAAGACCCGGCCGGTGATCCCCCGGGACAGCTCGCTGCCCAGGTAGACGACCAGCGGGCTGATGTTGCTGGGGTCGAACTGGTCGAAGCCGCTCGCGGTCTTGGACAGCGCGGCCAGGCCCAGGTCCTCGGTCATCCGGGTCAGCGCGGTGGGGGCGATCGCGTTGACGGTCACGCCGTACCGGGCGAGCTCCTGGCTCGTGATGACGGTGAAGGCCGCGATGCCGGCTTTGGCCGCACCGTAGTTGCTCTGCCCGACGTTGCCGTAGATCCCCGAGGATGACGAGGTGTTGATGATGCGCGCGTCGACCGGCGTACCGGCCTTGCTCTGGTCGCGCCAGTAGGCCGCCGCGTGGTGGGCCGGCGCGAAGGTGCCCTTGAGGTGCACCTGAATGACGGCATCCCACTCCGACTCGGTCATGTTGACCATCATCCGGTCGCGCAGGATGCCGGCGTTGTTCACCAGGACATCCAGGGTGCCGTAGGTCTCGATGGCCTGCGCCACGATGCGCTCGGCACCGTCCCAGGTGGAGATGTCGTCGGTGTTGGCGACCGCCTCGCCGCCCAGGGCGACGATCTCGTCGGCGACGACCTTCGCGGGCCCGACGTCGGTGCCGGAGCCGTCGCGCGCGCCGCCGATGTCGTTGACGACGATCTTGGCTCCTTCGCCGGCGAAGGCGAGCGCGTGCTCGCGGCCGATGCCGCCGCCCGCGCCGGTGATGATGACGACGCGTCCGTCGCAGATGCCAACCATGGCGGTGAGCTCCCTCGGTATGTGAACTGCAGTTCACACCAGGGTGCCACGAGTACGTTTCGGTCCATCCTCTGCCACGCCAGATCGCTACTCGGGAGTAACCGGTGTCACTGCTCGAAGGGCGTACCGCCGTGGTCACCGGAGGGGCCCGCGGCATCGGGTACGAGATCGCGCGACTGTTCGTCGAGGAGGGCGCCGCGGTCGTGCTCGGCGACCTCGACGAGGCCGAGGCCGTCGCGGCCGCCAAGACGCTGCCCGGCACGGCACTGGGCTTTCGGTGCGACGTCACTGTCGAGGACGAGGTGCAGTCGCTGCTGGAGTACTGCACCGAGGAGTTCGGCTCACTCGACGTGCTGGTCAACAACGCCGGGATCACCCGCGACAAGACGATGCGCAACATGAGCAGCGACGACTTCCGCAGCGTCGTCGACGTTCACCTGTACGGCGCCTGGCTCGGTACGAAGCACGCCAGCGCCATCATGCGCGAGCAGGGCCGCGGGTCCATCGTCAACATCAGCTCGATCAGCGGTAAGAGCGGCAACGTCGGCCAGACCAACTACTCCGCCGCCAAGGCCGGGATGGTCGGGCTGACCAAGGCGGCAGCCAAGGAGGTCGCGCACCTGGGCATACGTGTCAATGCCGTACAACCGGGGCTGATCCGCACCGCGATGACCGAGGCGATGCCACAGCACGCCTGGGCCGCCAAGCTCGGCGACATCCCGATGGGCCGCGCCGGCGAGCCCGCCGAAGTCGCGTCGGTCGTGCTGTTCCTGGCCAGCGACCTGGCGTCCTACGTCACCGGCGCGGTCATCGAGATCACCGGTGGGCGCAACCTGTGAACGGCGACGACATCGTCGTCTGCGAGCCGCTGCGCACCCCGGTCGGGCGGTACGGCGGGGCGCTCAAGGACGTGACCGCAGCCGAGCTCGGTGCGACCGTCGTCCGCGAGCTGCTGGCCCGTACCGGTATCGATCCCGAGCACATCGACGACGTCATCCTCGGGCAGGGCTACCCCAACGGCGAGGCGCCCGGGATCGGCCGGGTCGCGGCCCTGGACGCCGGCCTGCCAGTGACCGTGCCCGGCATGCAGGTCGACCGGCGGTGCGGCTCCGGGCTGCAGGCGGTGCTGCTGGCCGCCGGGCTGATCCGCGGCGGGATGGCCGAGGTGGTGCTGGCCGGCGGCGCGGAGAGCATGAGCCAGGTCGAGCACTACACGCTGGCGATGCGGTGGGGCGCCGGCGGGACCAGCCCCGTCATGCACGACCGGCTGGCTCGCGGCAGGGTCACCTCCGGGGGCGTGCACCACCCCGTCCAGGGCGGGATGCTCGAGACCGCCGAGAACCTGCGCCGCGAGTTCAACATCTCCCGCGAGGCACAGGACGAGCTCGCCGCGCGGTCGCACCAGCGGGCGGTCGCGGCCCAGGCGTCCGGCGCCTTCACGGCCGAGCTGGTGCCGGTGACCGTCCGCGGCCGCAGCAGCGACACCGTCGTCGACAACGACGAGCACCCCCGCCCGGGCACGACGGTGGAGTCACTCGCGGCACTCCGGCCGGTACTGGCCCGCCAGGACCCGGCTGCGACGGTCACCGCCGGCAACGCCAGCGGGCAGAACGACGGCGCTGCGCTGTGCCTGGTGACGACCCTGGACCGGGCGGCCTCCCTCGGCGTCCGGCCCTACGCCCGGCTGGTGAGCGCCGCGGTCGCCGGCGTGCCACCCGAGACGATGGGCATCGGGCCGGTGCCCGCCACGGCGAGGGCACTCGCCCGGGCCGGTCTGTCGCTGGCGGACATGGACCTGATCGAGCTGAACGAGGCCTTCGCGGCACAGGTGCTGGCGGTGACCGGGCGCTGGGGCCTGCCCGCCACCGACCCGCGGCTCAACGTCAACGGCTCGGGGATCTCGCTGGGCCACCCGATCGGCGCCACCGGAGTACGCATCCTCGCCACCCTGCTCCGCGAGCTCGACCGACGCGCGGGCCGGTACGGCCTGGAGACGATGTGTATCGGCGGCGGCCAGGGACTGGCAGCCGTCTTCGAGCGGGTGGCCTGACTAGACGAAAGCGCTGGAGCCGGTGATCTCGCGGCCGACGATCAGCTCCTGGATGTCGGCGGTGCCCTCGTAGGTGTAGATCGCCTCGATGTCGCACATGTGCCGGACGACGTGGTACTCGAGCAGGATGCCGTTGCCGCCGAGCAGCTCGCGGGACTGCAGGATCACCTCGCGGGCCTTGCGGGTGTTGTTGAGCTTGGCCAGCGAGGCGATCGTGTCGGTGAGCTTGCCGGCCTCGAGCAGCCGGGCGATCCGCAGGCAGTACAGCTGCATGCCGGTGACGTCGGCGAGCATCCGTACCAGCTTGTCCTGCACGAGCTGGAAGCTCGCCAGCGGCTGGCCGAACTGCTCGCGCTGGGTGGAGTAGGCCAGCGCCACCTCGTACGCCGCGGTCGCGTGGCCGAGTGCGCTCCAGGCGACCGATCCGCGGGTGGAGGCGAGCACCCGGCCGGTGTCCTTGAACGTCTCGGCGCCGGGCAGCCGGGCGGCCTCGGGCACGCGGACGCCGGTCATCGTGATGTCGGCCTGCCACACCGCGCGCACCGAGACCTTGCCCTCCATGCGGGTGGCCACCAGGCCCGGGCTGCCGCCCTCGACGAGGAAGCCCTTGACCTGCCCGTCGCCGGTGTCACGCGCCCAGACAACGATCACGTCGGCGATCGTGCCGTTGCCAATCCAGCGCTTCTGGCCGTCGAGCACCCAGTCGTCGCCGTCGCGGCGGGCGGTGGACTCAAGGGCCACGGAGTCCGAGCCGTGCAGCGGCTCGGTGAGCGCGAACGCCCCGAACTGCTCGACGGTGCCCAGCGTCGGCAGCCAGCGCTGCTTCTGCTCCTGCGAGCCGAGCATGTCGATGGACTTCATCGCCAGGCCGGACTGCACACCGAGGAAGGTGCCGATGCTGCCGTCGCCGCGGTTGAGCTCCATCTGCACCAGGCCGGCACCGGTCGGGCTCATCTCGGGCAGCCCGTGGCCCTGGATCTCGCCCCCGACCAGCTTGAGGTCACCGAGCCGTCGGGCCAGCTCGTACGGGAACTCCGCGCGCTCCCAGAAGCCGCCGATCACCGGCAGCACCTCGTCGTCGACGTACGCCCTGGCGCGCAGCAGCAGCTCGAGGTCGTCGGGGCGCAACTCGTCGCGGAGCCCGAAGTAGTCGGTCGACATCGACC
>JAYVYM010000289.1:0-4395 GCA_043784245.1 Frankiales bacterium | reverse complement strand
GTCAGCGCAGGGCGGCGGAGTAGCGCCGGACCCGGCGGAACAACGACTCCTGCCGGTATCGCCGCCGCAGCGCGAGCCCCCCGACGACGCCGCCGGCGGCTGCCCCCAGCCCGGCGGCCGCGGGCACCCCGATCTTGGCGGCCTTGCGACCGGTCCGGAAGTCACGCACCTCCCAGCCACTGGCCCGGGCCTGCTCGCGCAGCCCGGTATCGGGGTTGACCGCCACGGCGTGTCCGACGAGCGTCAGCATCGGTACGTCATTGAAGGAGTCGCTGTACGCGGTGCAGCGGGACAGGTCCAGCCCCTCCCGTTCGGCGAGCGCGCGAACGGCCTCCGCCTTCGCCGGGCCGTGCAGCGGCTCACCGACCAGCCGACCGGTGTAACGCCCGTCCTCGACCTCGCTCACGGTCCCGAGCGCGCCGGTCAGCCCGAGCCGTCGGCTGATGATGCGGGCCAGCTCGACCGGCGTGGCCGTCACCAGGAACACCCGCTGGCCGGCGTCGAGGTGCTGTTGAGCGAGCTCCCGGGTGCCTGCCCAGATGCGCCGCTCCATGAGCTCGTCGTAGATCTCCTCGCCGTACCTGACGATGTCCTCGACGCTCTTGCCGGCAACCAGGCCGAGCGCCTTCTCGCGAATCCCGGCAACCGTGTCGGGGTCCTCCTTGCCGCGGACCCGGAAGCGCAGCTGCTCCCATCCGAAGTTGAGCAGGTCCCGGGTGGTGACCAGCCCGCGACCAGCCATGCCCTTGCCGAAGAAGTAGATCGAGGCGCCTCGGATCATCGTGTTGTCGACGTCGAAGAAGGCCGCCGCCGCTGGATCCGGGGGTGGCGCGGCCGGCACCTCGACGGCCGCGGCCGAGGCGGCCCCCGCCAGGACGGCGGCAACTCCGTCGTCACGTCGCGACCTGCGCAGCACGCGCGTCACGCAGACCTCCTGGGCATCGGGGTGAGCGAACGCCGCAACCCTAGCCAGTGGGGGCACGGGCGCCGGCGACCCTGCCCACGTTTCAGGGGCCCGGCGGGACCGCGCTGGGTGCGCCCGCGGCGACCGGGACAGCCGGCGTCGGCAGCGTTGGTGGCAGCCCTGACGGGTTGGCCGGTCGGGGTGACGTCGGTGGGGCCGGGGGGACAGCCGGCGCCCTGCTCGGGGCGACCGTCAGCGACAGCTGCGATGGGGGCAGCCCCGGCGACGGCAGCCCCCCCGTCGGCGCGCCCCCGGCGGGCACGTTCGGCGGCGCGACACCCGCCGGACTGACCGGACCCGGGATCGTGCCGACCGGACCGGGAACCTTGCCGGTCGAACCGCTACCGCCGGGAGTGCTGCTACTCGGTACCGGCAGCGCAGGAGAGCCGTTGGGCGCGGCAGGTACCGGTACCGGTACCGGAGCCAGCGGACCACGACCGGTGTGACTCCCGGTGAAGCCCTTGGGGCCAGGACCAACCGCTGAAGGGCACCCGCCGGGCCCGGGTGGGCAGCTGACCAGAGCTGAGGTGGCGTCCGCCCCGACCGCAGCGATTACCGACAGCGAGGCCTGTGCGCGCTCGCGCTCGGCACCCGGCAGGGCCGGCACCACGGTGCGCAGGCGGTCGGCCTGCTCGCTGGACCACTGCTGCAACACCAGGAACAGGGCGCTGCCGTCGGAGTCCCGCGCAGCCTGCCGGACCAGATCACTGCCGGTGCGGGTCTGGAAGTCCATGTCGGCCAAGGCCCAGCCGATCGGGCCGGCGCCGGCCCCCGAAGCCAGGAGTCTGCTGTGTGACGACGCGTTCGGCAGCGCCAGCGAACCCCGGCCCGACGCCAGTGCGGAAACCTCGCGCAACCGCGTCTCTGCGAATTGCAGGTGACGGTTGCCCCGCTCGAGAGAGTCGCCCGCCCCGTACAGCTGCAGCGCCTCTGTCGCGCGCTTCGCTGCGTACAGCGGCTGGCCCGGTAGCGAGCGGGTCGCGCCGACGGCGATCCCGGTCAGCGCAACAGCGAAGGCGAGCGCACCGGCAAGCACGGAAATGCGGCGCGGACTGCGTAGCCCGTGCAGGCGGGCCAGGCTGCGTAGCCCGTGCAGGCGGGACCCGGCGCCGGCGACCGGCCCGGTCCCGGGCGCCGGCGCCATGGCGGCCACGGCGAGCAGCCGGTTTCGCTGCGCCGACCGCCACTGCGGGCTCGGGCTGCCCACGTCATCGAGATCGCTGCGCAGGGTCGACAGCGCGGTCAGCAGGGCGCCCTCATCGCCGGCCCAGGCAGGAGCGGCTCGGGCGTCGGAGCTGCGCGCGTCGAGGGCTCGGGCGAAGGCGTCGGCGCGGGATCGGGTGGTCATCCGCAGCCCCCTCGACCTCTAGCCGCCGTCACGTTGTGTAACGAACCTTCGTATGACACTGGCTGATGGCCCGTTCTGTGGTGCGACCTTGAGCAGCGGACCGTAACTGGGTGCAACGACGATGCCCGCCAGGAGGTGACGGCTGTCCTGTCGCGGATACCCACCGGCCGGTCCCGGACGACCAACAGGCTCACGGCTCGACCCCGTCAGGGAGCAGGCGGGCAAGACTGCGTACCGCGCGGTACTGCAGGGCCTTGACCGCGCCGTCGTTCTTGCCCATCACCTGCGCAGTCTCCGAGACCGACATGCCCTGCAGGAAGCGCAGCGAGATGCACTCCTGCTGCTCGGGCTTGAGCCGGCGCACGGCCTCGAGCACGTCCGCGCTCTGCAGTCGGGCCAGGACGACATCCTCCGGGCCTGGCTCGATGGGGACCGGGGCCGACGTCGCGACGTCTTCGGTGGTCAGCTCGAGCCGGTAGCGCCCACTCTTGTAATGGTCGGCCACGAGGTTGCGGGCGATCGTGACGAACCAGGCGCCGATGTCGCGCCCCTGCCAGGTGAAGGTGCCGATCCGTCGCAAGGCACGCAGGAACGTCTCAGCAGTGAGGTCCTGGGCGAGCTCGGGGTTCGCGACGCGGTGCCTGACGTAGCGGTAGACCATGCCGACATAGAGGTCGTACAAGGCGCCGAAGGCGTCCGCGTCGCCGGCTTGTGCACGGTGCACGAGCGCCAGGGACCGGGCCGCCTCGCCGTCCGGGTGGGTGGGACCACCGTCCGGCGCCGCGGGGCCCGACGGGTCGGGGTCGTCAGGCGTACGGGCGGGCGGCACGCTCCCGGGTGCGAGCCGGCCGCCGCGGGAGGAGACCCGACCGGGCGGTCGCCGCCCAGCGTCCGTCGGGTCGCGGCTGACCAGCCCCGCGCGGGCCGCCCGGGCCAGCTCATCGCGCCGAGCCGCGATGACGGCTTCGCCCAGGGCCGGCAGCCCGGGGATGCCGCGCCGGCTCAACGCAGCTACCCCCGCCGACCGCACGGGAGCCCCGCGCAGGTGGACGGCGCTCGCATCGGGCCTCCTTGCACAGCGGGCAGGTGACGGCACGGGTCGGGTGGGGGTGCCGGGCACCGTCCGCGTGGCCACGGCCGGGTCCTGCCGGATGGTAGGACGACCGCAGCCGCCGTTGTGCCCCGATCCACCTATCGGCAGGTTTGCGTGCTTTCTGCACCGCCTGTCCGGGCGCATCCCTGAGGCGTCGCGCCGTAGCCTCGGAGGGTGACCGGCCGCGTTCCCGCCCCGACGCACGGCCGGCCGCTGTCGCGACGGGCCCGCCGGCTGCGCCGTGGGCGTCGGGTGGTGCGCGGCGCCCTGGTGCTCCTGCTCGGGGTGCTGATCGGCTCCGGCGCGTTCGTCGGCGGGCTGCTCGCCGCTCCTGCCTCCTTCGACCTGCCGCCCGCCCCCCGCCCGGCCCTGCTGTATGCCGGTGACGCCCGCACCCAGATCGCCACCATCCTGCCGGCCGAGCGACGCGAGCCGGTGCCCGCCGCGGCGGTGCCGTTGGCCATGCGTCAGGCCATCATCTCCGCCGAGGATGGGCGCTTCCTGGACCACAACGGCGTCGACCCGGTGGCCACGTTGCGAGCGGCTTTCCGCGATCTGACGGGGGGCAGCACTCAGGGCGGGTCGACCCTGACCCAGCAGTACGTCAAGAACGCCTACGTCGGGGATGACCGGACGCTGCTGCGCAAGCTGCGCGAGGCCGCCCTCGCCGTGCGCCTGGAGCACCGGCTCTCCAAGGACGAGATCATCGTCGACTACCTGAACGCGCTCTACCTGGGCAACGGGACGTACGGCGTGCAGGCTGCGGCCAAGTACTACTTCGGTGTACCGGTCAAGGACCTCGCACTGGACCCCGGTACGGGGGACCGCAGCCCGGTGCGCGAGCTCGCCAGGGCGGCGATGCTCGCGGGCATCGCCCCCGCACCGTCATCCTGGAACCCGGTCGCCGACCTCCCGACGGCCAAGGCCAGGCAGCGCTACACCCTCAACCGGATGGTCGCGGGCGGCCTGATCAGCCCGGCGCAGGCCAGT
>JAYVYM010000288.1:0-2789 GCA_043784245.1 Frankiales bacterium | reverse complement strand
CCTGGCCGACTGCCCGCGGGCCAGCCTGGCCGCGCCGCCCCGGCCGTTCTCCGAGCTGACCCGGGACGGCGGCGTCGCGCACTGAGCTCCCGCCGGCGTCAGGGCTTCGGGGCCAGCACCTCGGCGACCACCTCGGCGATGCCGTCGTAGCCCAGCGCCCGTGCGCCGGCCCGCGACATGTCCAGCACCCGGTCGCCGACGTAGGGCCCGCGGTCGTCCACCAGGCAGTTGGTGCTCCGACCGTTCGCGCTGACGTGCAGCACGGTGCCCAGCGGGAGCGTCCTGTGCGCGCAGGTGGGGAGCTCCGGGTCGTACGGCCGGCCGCTCGCGGTGGGGCTGCCGACGAAGCCCGGGCCGTACCAGGATGCGGTGCCTCTGATGACCGTGCCGGTCGGGGCGTACCCGGCGGGGTAACCCGGGCCGGCAGCCGCCAGCAACGCGAGCACCGGCTGCTCCGCCTCGGCAGCGTGCTGTCCGCGCGCCGTCGGCGGCGACCCCAGGGCCGTGGTGACGGCGGCCGAGACCGCGTCGAGTGATGTCTGCGCGGCGTTGAGTTGCGCGGTCTCGGCGGCCTGTCGGTCGGCGGCGCGCTGCCGTTCTGCCTGCTGCTGCTGGGCTGCTTCCTGGGCCTGTTGTTCTGCGACCAGCCGCCTGGCCTGGTCGAGCAGATCGCGGGCGCGGTCCTGCTGGGCGAGCACGCCGGCGCTCTGCGCTCGCAAGGCCGCACGGGCGAGGTCGGCCTCGGCCCGCAGGGCGATGGCCTGCGCCGAGCGCCCGGCGGCGTCGTCCACCAGATCCTGCCCCACGCGGACGCCGGCCGAGAAGCCGACTGTCACGGGAAGTCCGGGCCCGGGGTCGGTGAGCGATGTCCAGGCGTCCAGTTCCCTCGGTCCGCTGGCGATGTAGACCTCGCGTATCCGGGCGTTGAGCCGGGACTGCGCCCCCACGAGGGCTTCCTGCAGGTCGTCCTCGGCCTGTCGCAGTCTGCCGTCGCGGGCCTGCGCCGTGGTCAGGTCGTCGGCGAGCTGTTGGGCCTGGGCCGTCGCCGCGGACAGCTGTGCCTGCAGCCCAGCCAGATTGGGTGCGGGCTCGGCCTGGGACGGCACGGCTGGGAGCTGCATCGCGCAGGCGCCGACCAGCACCAGGCCCAGCACCGCCGTACGTCGGGATCGCACGCCTGCTACCTCGACGCGCGCCGCGCTGTGGTTGAGCGGCGAGCGGGCGGTACGGTCCCGGCGACCAGTGGAGGCGCGAAGTGCGGATCGGTGTGCTGACCGGTGGCGGGGACTGTCCCGGCCTGAACGGTGTGATACGGGCGGTGGTCCGCAAGGGCGTCGAGGTCTACGGGCACGAATTCGTCGGCTACCGGGACGGCTGGAAGGGCCCGCTCGAGGGGCTCAGTCGGCCGCTGGGGGTAGCCGACGTGCGAGGCATCCTGCCGCGTGGCGGCACGATCCTCGGAGCAAGCCGCACCAACCCGCACACGGTTGAGGATGGTCTCGACCGGATCCGGCAGAACCTCGCAGACGCCGGTGTCGAGGCGCTGGTCGCGATCGGCGGCGAGGACACCCTCGGGGTCGCCACCGCACTCGCCGCGCAGGGGCTGCGCGTCGTCGGGGTGCCAAAGACCATCGACAACGACCTCAGCGCGACGGACTACACCTTCGGCTTCGACACCGCCGTCACGATTGCGACTGAGGCGATCGACCGGTTGCATACGACCGCCGAGTCGCACCACCGGGTGCTGATCTGCGAGGTGATGGGCCGCCACGCCGGCTGGATTGCCCTGCACTCCGGCCTTGCCGGCGGCGCCAACGTCATTTTGATCCCCGAGCGGCCGTTCGACATCGAGGAGGTCTGCCGATACGTCGAACAGCGCTTCGCCCGCTCGTACGCCGTCATCCTGGTCGTCGCCGAGGGTGCCGTGCCCAAGGCCGGCACGATGGCGACGCTCGAGAGCCCGCTGGACGCCTTCGGGCACGCCCGTCTCGGTGGCATCGGCCACCGGCTGGAGCGCGAGATCGAGCAGCGCACCGGCAAGGAGGCGCGGGTCACGGTGCTCGGCCATGTCCAGCGCGGCGGCTCGCCGACGGCGTACGACCGGGTGCTCTCCACGCGCTTCGGCCTGCACGCGGTGGACGCGGTGCACGAGGGTGACAGCGGCGTGATGGTCGCGCTGCAGGGCACAGCCATCGTGCGGGTACCGCTCGAGGAGGCCACCCGTACGCTCAAAACGGTGCCCCCCGACCGGTACGCCGAGGCCGAGGTTTTCTTCGGCTAGTTCTCGGTGTCTGCCGCTTCGCGGCTCAGCGACGCGCAGGGGATGAATCCGTGCGCGGTACCGCTCGTGGCGTCGGTGGCGGGTGTGCCCGTGCCGGTGGAGCAGTAGGTCTCCAGCCAGCGCGAGCCGCCGCTGGCCCCTGAGGACCTGGACCGGCTGCGCCTGCGGGGTGTCCGGTCCGCGGGCGGCTGGCCGTTCGGGCGCGCCGCTGTCGATAACGTGTGGTCAGCGCAGCCAGAACCCGGGACCCTGCCGGGATGGGCTTCCCACTCCTTGCGGCATACGACGAGCAGCTCCGTACCGATGCGGAGACGCCGGGTGCGGTGTCCGTCACCCGCCTCGGCCCGCTGCGCCTCGTGACTTTTGTTGGAGGGCGCGGTTTCGTCACCTACCGGGACCTCGGCGGAGCCGGCCTCGTTGCCGTGGGGCAGCTGGTTGGCGAGGGCCTCGCGCATTTTCGAGCGGACCCGGGTATCTCACGGGTGGAGTGGAAGACCCGCGGGCATGA
>JAYVYM010000287.1:0-3507 GCA_043784245.1 Frankiales bacterium | reverse complement strand
CATCCCCTGTCACGGGGGCCCCTGGTGGAGCAGCCGGCTCAGGGCAGTCGGTTGATGGCGTGGTCGACGGTGCCCCACAGGTGCTGCACGGCGTACGCCCGGTAGGGCGACCAGCGGGCCGCCCGGGCGAGCAGCTGCGCCCCCTTGCCGAGGCCCAGGGCCACCGCGGCGGCGGCGACCCCGAGATCGCCGGGTAGGAAGGCGTCCGGGTCGCCGAGCGCGCGCATCGCGATGGTGCCGGCGGTCCAGGGGCCGATGCCGGGCAGGCGCAGCAGGGCGGCGCGGGTCTCGGCGCGGTCGGCGACCGGCGAGAGGTCGAGCCGGCCGTCGGCGAGAACACCGGCGAGCCCGAGCAGCGTCCTGCGCCGGGCGGACGGCAGCGCGAGCAGCCTTTCGTCCAGCCCTGCCACGGCGGCGGCGGTGGGGAACAGGAAACACAGCCCGCCGCCGGGATCAAGGACCGGCTCGCCGACGGCCTGGACGAGCCGCCCGGCGTGCGTACGGGCCGCGGCCGTGCTGACCTGCTGGCCGAGGACGGCGCGCAGCGCGAGCTCCCCGCCGTCCACCGTGCGCGGCACGCGGCGGCCCGGCACCGCTGCGACCCACGGGGCGAGCGCCTCGTCCTGCGCGAGCCGGGCATCGATGGGCGCCGGGTCGGTGTCCAGGTCGAGCAGGAACCGGCAGCGGGCCACCGCCGCGTCCTGGTCGCGCGGATCCGCCAGCCAGAGCCGGCAGCCCACATCTGCCGTACCGGGCGTCAGCGCGACGATCGCCGGGCCGTGCGGCAGGAGCACGGTCCGCCGGTAGGCACCGTCGCGCCACTCCTCGACCCCCGGCACCGCCGTGGCGGCCAGATGCCCGAACAGCTGGTCGGCATGCCACGGCTGCGTCAGGCCCAGCCGCAGCACCACCGGATCGTCGCGCACACGCCATCCTGCCTGCCGGCCTTCGCGTCGTACGACCACGCAAACCGCCACACGGCGTAGTCGGACAGGTCCGCACGGGTGACCAATACCGGCGAGTCGCTGCGCCGGCGGCGTACCGGCTCTACGTTCCCAGAGCAAGGGCAACCGTGGTGGAGCCGGGCGGCGGTCAGGGCGTGAGCATGTCAGGGATCGACAGCGCGACAGCTGCCGGTGTCCTCGTGTGCGGAGCCGCCGCGGCGGCGGCCGCCGGCTTCGTGTGGTCGCGCCGGCAGGGCGGCGCCGGGACGTCGCTGGCGGCGATGCTGGCCGCCCTCGCGGTCTGGAACCTCGCGTACGGCGCTGAGCTGCTGGCCACCGCGCCGGACTGGCGGATCGCCCTCGGCGACCTCAAGTACGTGGGAATCGCCGGTCTCACCCCCGCCTGGCTGACCTTCATCCTGTTCTGGACCGGCCGGGGCCACCGGGTCACCCGCGGTCTGCTCGCGCTGCTCGCGGTCGAGCCGGTGCTGGTGCTGGTCCTGCTGGCCGTTCCGGGCACGCACGATCTGGTACGACATCTGCCGGTCGGGCCCGGGGACCCGCTGCGGGTCGAGGTGGCGGTCGGCCCGGCCTTCTGGGCGCACCTGGTCTACACCGACCTCGTCCTGCTGCCCGCGACGGGCCTGTTCATCGCCTCGCTGCTGCAGCGCTCACGGGCGTACTGGCTGCAGGCCGGCGTGCTGATGGTGGCCGCCGTCCTGCCGTGGGTCGCCAACCTGCTGTTCATCTGCTCGGTCGGGCCGTTCGGTCGGGTGGACCTCACCCCGGCGGTGTTCACGATGACCGGCCTGGTCCTGGCCTGGGGGCTGTTCGAGCAGCGGCTCCTGCGCCTCGAGCCGCTCGCCCGCCGACTGGTCGTCGAGCAGATGACCGACGCCGTGCTCGTGCTCGACGCATTCGGCCACCTGAGCGACGTCAACCCGGCCGGCCTCGCCGTGCTGGGCGGCGAGCGCGCGCGGCTGCTCGGCCGGCGCGCCGCAGACCTGCTGCCCGCGCAGGTGCTTGCCTCCGGTGGCGCCGAGGTGCTGCTCGGCGAACGCGCGTACGAGGTCACCGACGTGCCGCTGCCGGGTCGTCACCGTGCGCCTGCAGGCCGGCTGATCGTGCTCCGCGACGTCACCGAGCGCTCGCGGCTGGACCGCCGGTTGCGTGAGCTGCTCGCCCAGCAGGCCCGGGTCGCCGACCAGCTGTCGCTGAGCCTTCGGCCGGCGGCGCTCCCCGACGTGCCGGGGCTGCGGCTCGCGGCCCGCTTCCGGCCGACCGGCGACGGACGTGAGATCGGGGGCGACTTCTACGAGGTGTTCCCGGTGGGTGAGCAGTGGGCGTTCACGCTCGGTGACGTCAGCGGCAAGGGCGCCCGGGCCGCCGCGATCGCCGCCCACGCCCGCTACACGCTGCGCACGCTCGTGCTCGCGGGGGCCCAGCCGGCGCACGCGCTGCAGCAGCTGCATGCGCTGCTCGCCGGGGTGCTCGACGAGGAGACCTACCTGACGGTGGCACACGGCAGGCTGCGCGTGACCCCGGAGGGCGCGACGGTCGGGCTGGCGCTCGGCGGCCACCCCCAACCGCTTGCGGTGCGGGCCCAGGGCGGGGTCGAGACGGTCGGGGTGCCCGGCTCGGCAATCGGGCTGTTCGACACCGTCGACATCACCGAGGCGCAGATACGTCTGGGCCCCGGCGATGCGCTCTGCGTGTTCACCGATGGTGTCTCGGAGGCGCGTACCGGTGCGGCGCTGTACGGCGAGGGCGCGCTGATGAGCACCCTCGCGCGGTGCGCCGGGTCCTCCGCCGAAGCGCTCGCCGAGACGCTGCTCGACGAGGTGCTCGGACTGCACGTCACGCTGCCCATCGACGACATCGCCCTGCTCGTCCTGCAGCCCGTCGTCGGGGCGGCCGGCCCGTTCGCTGCCCCGCGCCCGCGTCAGAGCAGCCAGACCGACGACGACGCCGGTACGCAGACCACCCCGTCGATGAGCCCGGCGCCGTCCGCCGTCGACAGCAGCAGCTTCCCGGCCGGTACGGCCAGCTCGATGTCCTCACCGAGCGTGTTCAGCACCACGACCAGCCCCCCCTCGCGGACCAGCGCGAGCACGCCGGCGGGCGCTGCGAGCCAGCTCACCGCCCGGCCGAGCCCCGGCAGCAGCGACCGTCGTAGCGCCAGCAGCCGGCGGTAGGTCTGCAGCACCGGCGGGTCGAGGTCGACGGCCTTGGCCGCGGCGTCCGGACCCACCGGCAGCCAGGGCGTGCCGGTGCTGAAGCCGAGCCCGGGGGCGGTCGCCTCCCACGGCATCGGCGTACGGCAGCCGTCGCGCCCGGCGAGGGTGTGCCCGCTGCGCCGCCAGATCGGGTCCTGGCGCAGTTCCGGCGCCACCTCGGCCTCCTCGAGCCCCAGCTCCTCGCCCTGGTAGAGGTAGGGCGCGCCAGGCAGCGCCAGCAGCAGGGCGGTGACCGACAGGCCGCGCCGCACCCCGAGCTGCCCACCGCCGTACCGCGTCGCGTGCCGCACCAGGTCGTGGTTGGACAGCACCCACGTCGGCGTGTC
>JAYVYM010000286.1:0-4593 GCA_043784245.1 Frankiales bacterium | reverse complement strand
GCGCCCGCCTGCGGGTCGTCGACGGTGGGCACCTGTTCCTGCTCGAGCAACCCGACGAGGGCTGTCAGGCCGTGACGGCGTTCCTGAACGAGTGCGGTGTCGGGGCAGCAGCTCAGCCCGGGACCCGGTCCAACACGTAGCTGCCCGGGGCGGGCTCGAGCGGCGGATGCCGCTCATCGCCGAGTGACGCGGGGGCAGGTACCTCCTCGCCGGAACGCGCCAGCATCCAGGTGGTCCAGGCTTCCCACCAGCTACCGGTGCGACGCTCGGCGCCCGCGCGCCACGCGTCCGGGTCGGGACCGGGCTCGCCGCCCACCTGATAGCTGGCCTTGGGGTTGCCGGGTGGGTTGACCAGGCTGGCGATGTGGCCGGCGTTACTCAGCACGAAGGTGCTCGGGCCGGACAGCAGGTCGGTCGTGCGGTAGCAGCCCGTCCACGGCGTGAGGTGGTCGTTGACGGCGCCTGTCACAAAGGTCGGGACAGTGACCCGGGACAGGTCGACCGGCGTGCCGAGCACCGTCAAGTCGCCCTTGCCTGCCAGGGTGTTGTCGCGGAACAGCGCCAGGAAGTCCTCGTGCAGCTGGGCCGGCAGGTTGGTGCCGTCGGCGTTCCAGGCCAGGATGTCGAACACCGGCGGATCCTGGCCCATCAGCCACTGGTTGACGACGTAGTTGAAGACGAGGTCGTCCGGCCGCATCCAGCTGAACACCGCCCCGAGCGACCGGGCCGTGATCACCCCGGCCCGTTTGGACCCCCGTCGGGCCAGCTCGAGCAGCTGCGGCGAGGAGAACGCGCCGAGCGGCGCTCGGCTGTCGAAGTCCAGCAGCGTCACCGCGAAGCCCGCCGCCGCGATGCTGCTGTCGCCGATGGCCGCGTAGTGATTGAGCACCGTGCTGGTCAGGATGCCGCCCGCACAGAAGCCCAAGGTCGTGACGTCCGTCGATCCGGTGATCTGCTTGGCCGTCTCGACGGCGGCCGCGATCCGGGCCGCATAGGTGTCGAGGTCCCATGCGGACTGTTCGCGGGTCGGGTTGCGCCAGCTGAGCATGAAGACCTGGAAGCCCTGGTTGACGGCGTACTCCACGAAGCTACGGCCCGGCCGCAGGTCGAGAAAGTAGAAGCGGCCGATGGGTGGCGGCACGATGAGCAGCGGCCGCCGGCGTACGAGGTCGGTGGACGGTGCGTACTGCAGCAGCTCGGCCACCGGGTCCCGGTCGACGACGGCTCCGGGGGTGACGGCCAGATCGGTGCCGACGGTGAAGGCCGAGCGATCGGTCTGCGTGGGCATCCCGCCATTGGTTCGTACGTCGTGGAGCAGGTTGCCGGCCCCTTTGACCAGGCTCCGGCCGCCGGTGTCGAAGGCCCGTTTGAGGGCGGCCGGGTTGCCGAGCAGGGTGTTGGTCGGCGCCAGCAGGCTGGTCAGGGCGTTGACCCCGAACCGGGCCCGCTCCACGTCGCGCCAGTCGCGGCCCGACGCCTCGTAGTCGTCGACGAGGCGGGAGAGCGAGCCGCCGAGCGACAGGTAGCCCTGGGCCACCCGGCGATAGACCGGGTTCGTGGCCCAGGCGGGGTCAGCGAAGCGCTTGTCCTGCGGCGCCGGGGCGCTGCTCGACGTGCCGCGCAGGATGCGGGCGCCATCCCTGACGAGCCGACCGGCCTCGCGGACGGCCGGACCCGGCTGCACGAGCGCGGCCAGCAGGCCGCCGGTGAGGCCGCGCAGGGACGGGACGGCAGCCGGCGTCGCGGCGTGTGAAATCGGCTGGACTGCCGGTGCGGCGCGGACGGTCATACCGCACTGTCGCAGGCTTGTTGGGTCGCCGTCCAGGCCTCTCAACAGTGACGTTGACGACCGGGTCAGGCTCGGCGCACCTGTCGCGGCTCGCCGATCACCGTGTACTGATGCTGCCGGACTGCTCGGTCCGGCCGGGGTCGGTGTCGGTCCACCCCGCGGCCAGGCCGAGGACGACCGTCGCCACGAGCGCGGCGAGCGCGCCGGTGGCCAGCAGCGCGCCGGCGCGCGGCACAGCTCCCGGGAGCCGCGCTCCGCCCCGTCTCGACGGGGCGGCCAAGCGGACTGCGGGGACGATCCGGGCTAGCACGTGCAGGCCGGTCGCAGCGCCCCAGAGCACAAAAGCGGCTTGGTGCAGCGTCAGCGCGGAGATCTGCTGACCGAGTACAGCCAGCAGGGCGGCGCGACCCGGGCCCGGCCCGAGAGCTACCAGGACCAGGCCGGTGCCGAGCATGGACAGCGTGCCGACGACGACCAGGGGCCCGAGCAACCGCAGCAGCAGCGGGGGCGCGCCGGCCTTCCGGTAGGTGGCTGCGCCGGTGTAGTACCGGACGACGCGCCAGCCGGTCGTCGCGGTCTTGGCCAGCGACGGCGGGATCAGCAGCAGGCCTATCACGAGATGCCAGGTGATCAGCCCCCGCACGTTGACCAGGGTGACGAGCTCGCCGAGGAACAGCACGAGCAGGGCCAGACCGAGTCGGGCGGTGAGCTGGGCGTTGCCGGCCGGGCCGCCCGTGCCCGGTGAGACGGGCTCATCGCGGTGGACCTGCCCCGAGGCGACGTCGACGACGTCGGTCACGGCTGTCGGGAGCGGCATGGTTGCCCCCCGCTCAGCGCAGCTGCGCGGCATCGAGTGCCGCCTGCAGGGAGCTGACGTAGCCGGCGGAGGTGTACGTCGCGCCGGAGACCGCGTCGATCTGGGCACTCTGCGCCGACACGGTCTCGGCCTGCAGGACCGGGACGGCCCGGTGGTTGATCGAACGACTCGGTCCGGCGCTCTCCGGGAAATCGGTCGCGGTCGCGGTCAGGATCCGGCCGCCGCGCACAGTGAGCCGGACCTGGATGGGACCGTAGCCGGTTTCGACGGCCGGGCCGTCGACGGTCTGGACGGCCCCTGGCGCGGTCTTCGTCGGCGCGGTCGTCGTGGGCGCGGTCTTCGTCGGCGCGGTCGGGCCGGTTGGCGGGGTCTCGGCCGCCGGTGGCCCCGCGACGCTGGCGACGGCCGGCTGCGCCATGCTGCCGTGGGTGCTCGTCGGGTAGCGCAGGAGCAGTCCGGTGACGGCAGCCGTGGCCAGGAAGACGGCGGCGTTGCGCCGCGTGCCCGTCTGGTCGCCGCGCCTCACCACGTGAAGCGTTCCTGGTGCAGCCGCTGCGGAGCCAGGCCCGCAGCCACGGTGGCGTCGCAGACGGCATCCATCCACGCGTCGGGCCCGCAGATAAAAACGTCGTGCTCGAGCAGGTTCGGGATGAGTGTGCGCAGGGCGTCGCTGTCGCTGCGGAACCCGCTGTGGGCCGGCAGCCAGGAGGCGCGGCCGGGCACCCGGGGACCGATGAGGTGGTGGACGGTGGCCCCGCGCCGGCGGGCCAGCTCGGCGATCTCGTCGCGGAACACCAGATCCTGCGCGCTGTGCACGCGGTGAACCAGGACAGCGTCGCCAGGGGCGTACGGCAGGTCCTCCAGCAGCGCACGCAAGGGGGTGATGCCGATGCCACAGGCGAGCAGGGCAACCTTGCTGCCGGTGACGTGCTCACCGGTCAGTCGGCCGTACGGCCCCTCGACCAGCACCCGGGTGCCCGGTTGGAGCCCGGCGAGGCGCCCACTGCCGTCGCCATGGTCCTTGGCGGTGATCTGCACCCGGCCCCGTCGCGGCGCCGCCGACAGCGAGAACGGGTGGCCGCGCGACCAGCCCGGGCCGTCCAGGAAGCGCCAGACGAAGAACTGGCCGGCGCGCGCGGGCAGCCGGTCCAGGCCGCGGCCGCCCATCCGCACGGTCACGACGTCGGAGCTCTCCCGCACGACGGCCGTGACGGTGATGCCGTGCCGCACCGTGCGCCACAGCGGCAGCCCGAGCCGGAACACCAGTACCGAGCCGGCGGCGAGCGCGTACACCGACAGCCAGTAGCCGCGGGCCAGTGCGGAGGACCGGAAGTCCGAGCCGGTCCAGATCTGGTGCGGCAGGGCCAGCCCGACGCCGAGGTAGGCGTACAGGTGCAGCAGGTGCCACGACTCGTACCGCAACCGCCGCCTGGCGATGCGCACGGACGTCACGGTGACGACGACGAGCGCGCCGCTGCCGGCAAGCGCCAGGAGCATGCCGCTGAACGTGGTGACGAGGAGCCACGCCTCGTGGAGGACATCGGTACGGTCCAGCAGCGCGTAGCCGAACGTGACCAGCACGATGTGCAGCATCAGCAGAGTGAAAGACCAGAAGCCGACGAGCCGGTGCCGCCGGGCGAGCTCATCCTGGCCGTGCGTGCGCTCGATGGCCGGGACCCGGGCCATCAGGAAGACCTGAACGAGCAGCAGGTCGGCTGCCACGAGACCCGACAGGCGCCCGAGCGAGGTCAGCAGGCTCGCCGGGCCCGACCCCAGGGCTGCCAGGCCACCGCCCGACAGCCACAGCACCGCGACGACCAAGCCGCTGACCCAGGCTCCCGCCCGCACGGCTTCCCGCCACCAACTGGGCGCCGGCCTGAGCTGCTGCCGGTCGCGGGCCAGCGGGCGCAGGGCGGTGGTCACGTCGGGCGGGTCCTGGTGGTCATGGGGCAACTCCGTCGGGTCAGGGGGCTGGCGACCCGCTCTC
>JAYVYM010000285.1:0-3366 GCA_043784245.1 Frankiales bacterium | reverse complement strand
GGGACGGGCGCGACGAGGTCGGCCTCGGCATCGACGCGTGCGCCGACCCCGAGCTTCTCCTTGATGCGCTTCTCGATCTCGTCCGCGAGGTCGGGGTTGTCGCGCAGGAAGGCGCGCGCATTTTCTTTGCCCTGGCCGAGCTGGTCGCCCTCGTAGGTGTACCAGGCGCCGGACTTGCGAACGATCTCGTGCTCGACGCCCATGTCGACCAGCGAGCCCTCGCGGCTGATGCCGACCCCGTAGATGATGTCGAACTCGGCCTGCTTGAACGGCGGCGCCATCTTGTTCTTGACGATCTTGGCCCGGGTGCGGTTGCCGACCGCCTCGGTACCGTCCTTGAGGGTCTCGATGCGGCGTACGTCGATACGCACGGACGCGTAGAACTTCAGCGCCTTGCCGCCGGTGGTCGTCTCGGGCGAGCCGAACATGACCCCGATCTTCTCACGCAGCTGGTTGATGAAGATCGCCGTCGTGTTGGTGTTGGCGAGCGCGCCGGTCATCTTGCGCAGCGCCTGGCTCATCAGACGGGCCTGCAGACCGACGTGGCTGTCGCCCATCTCGCCCTCGATCTCGGCGCGCGGCACCAGCGCGGCCACCGAGTCGATGACCAGGATGTCCAGGGCGCCGGAGCGCACCAGCATGTCGGCGATCTCCAGAGCCTGCTCCCCCGTGTCGGGCTGGGAGACCAGCAGCGCGTCGGTGTCGACGCCGAGCTTCTTGGCGTAGTCGGGGTCCAGGGCATGCTCGGCGTCGATGAAGGCGGCGATGCCGCCGGCGGCCTGGGCGTTGGCGACCGCGTGCAGGGCCACCGTCGTCTTGCCGGAGGACTCCGGGCCGTAGATCTCCACGACCCGCCCGCGCGGCAGCCCGCCGATGCCGAGGGCGATGTCCAGGGCGATCGAGCCGGTCGGGATCACCGCGATGGGCGCCCGCACCTCGTCACCGAGTCGCATGACCGAGCCCTTACCGAAGTTCTTGTCGATCTGGGCGAGGGCCATCTCCAAGGCCTTCGCGCGGTCCGGTCCTGCCACGGGATCCTCCGTTGTGTGTGGGTCAGCTGTCCGATCGGCGGTGACGCTAGGAGCGACCTCCGACAGGACGACCTGGCGGCGGGGCGCTGTGGACACCCGAACAGATTCGCACGCTATCCCGAACAGACGTTCGAGACAGCCGACACGCCGGCAATCGACCGCAGAATCAGCGGTCCGAGGCGGGTGCGGCGGTGGCGTCGCAGATCGCGCGCCAGACGCCCTTCACATCATCACCGTCGGCGAGTGCCCGCTGGACGGTCTTGCCGCCGAGCTCGGCCAGGACCTGGTCGGCGGCGTAGGACTGCGCATACAGGGCGCCGAACTTCTCGTCCATCCGCCGCCAGAACTCCGTCAGACGCACGGCTCGACAGTAGAGGCAGCGGCGGCGCGGCTCGAATGTGGAGGCCCTGCAGCGCGACCACTGAAGCGCTACCCGGGCGGTGGCTGCTGGCCCGGGCTCCCGCCGGTCGGGCATGGCGGTGTCGACGAGCCCGGAGCGGCGGTCGGTCGACTGGATCCACGAACGGACGTGTGTCCGGACGGTGGGGGTCCTCCTGCCGGAATACTGCTGACATGGCGTACGACGTGGACCTGGCGAATCGGCTGCGCGAGGCGCTGGCCGGCGAGCCCGGGGTCGTCGAGAAGCCGATGTTCGGCGGCCTGGCGTTCATGGTGGCCGGGCACCTGGCCGTCAGCGCGAGCGGTCGGGGCGGCCTGCTGCTGCGCGTCGACCCGGCTCAGACCGGCGCCCTGATCACCGATCCGCGAGCGAGCCGGTTCGTCATGCGCGGACGCGAGATGGCCGGTTGGCTGCACGTACGCATCGATGCACTGGCGACCGACGACGAGCTGAACGACTGGGTCATGCGTGGTGTCGCCTACGCAAGATCCCTGCCACTGGGGTAGCTGCGCCAGCCGGTTTCCGCGATCGACGGGCGCGGGTCGGCAGCCAGCACCCCCGGCGTCGGCCGGGCAGGCCTCAGCGCAGGTACGCCGCTCCGCGGGCCCGCAGCCGGCGCGGGCCGCGCTCGGGGTCCACCTCGGCAGGCAGCAGGCGTACGCCGCCGTGCAGGACGACGACACCGCGCTCGCCGACCAGGACGGGGTCCAGCACCACCTCGGCGACGTCGGGGACCTCCTCGGCCAGCCGGGCCACCCGCAGCAGCACGTCCTGCAGCGCGGCCGTGTCCGCGCCGGTCAGCAGCGCGGCCCCACGGATGCCTGTCACCAGCTCGGCAGCGTCGAGGTCGGTGAGCGGCAGGGTGCGGGTGAGCGGATCGGCCAGCAGGTCGGCGGCGACCCCACCGAGCCGCAGCGAGACCAGGGGCCCCACCGCGGGGTCGGTGAGCAGGCGTACGACGGTCGAGACGCCTGGCAGTGCCATCGGCTGCACCAGCACGTCGCCACCGCCCACCAGCGACTGCACGGCCAGCCAGGCCGCCTCGAGCGCCCGCGCCCCGTCCAGGCCCAGATGCACCGCGCCGACATCGGTCCGGTTGCGCCACCGCGGGTCGGCGCTTTTCAGCGCGACCGGCCAGCCGTACCCGAGCGCAGCCGCCTGGGCCTGCTCAAGGGTCGACAGGTGAGCCGTCGGCCAGACGGTCACGCCGACCGCGGCCAGCAGCTCGGCGGCCGCAGCCGAGGCCAGCCAGGCACCGTCGTGCGGGTGCAGCACGGCGGTCGCGCGGGCGTCGTCACCGCGTACGTCACCCAGCTCCCGCACCGCACCGAGCGGCCGGGCCCGCCAGGCGGCGTAGGACACCGCGCGTGAGAGCGCCAGCGCCGCAGCCTCCGGGGACGCATACGACGGGACGCTGCGCGGGGCCTGTCCCGCCCCGACGGCCAACTCGGCAGGCAGCCCGTCGAGGCCCAGGTAGGAGGCGAGCAACGGGAGCGGGCCGGCGGCGGACACCTCGAGCAGCGCCGCAGCCAGGCCGGCGGCGTCCGGGTGCGGCGTGACCAGGGCGAGCACGGCGTCGACCTCGCCACTGCTGACGACCAGGCGCAGTGCCGCACGCAGCTGATCGGGTAGGGCGAGCGGGCCGAGGTCGACCGGGTTGGCCGTCTCGGTGGTGCCGGTCAGGGCGCGCAGCGCTGCCTGGACGTCGTCGGGGAGTGTGGGCACCGCCAGGCCGGCGGCGCGGCAGGCGTCCGCGGCGAGCGCGGCCAGCGCGCTGGAGGTGCCGACGATGCCGACCCGACGCCCCTGCGGCAGCGGCTGCAGGGTCAGCAGCTGCGCGGTCTCGAACAGCTGCGCCAGGGTGTCGACGCGGATGACACCCGCCGAGGCGAACAGCGCGTCCACGGCGACGTCGCCGGTACCGCGACCGCTCTT
>JAYVYM010000284.1:0-4989 GCA_043784245.1 Frankiales bacterium | reverse complement strand
CCCGTGGTCGGCGACGTCGCGGCCGGCCCCGCCTCGCCGCTACGGGTCCAGCCGGGTCTGTGCGTGCGGATCATGACCGGTGCCGCGCTGCCGGAGGGCGCCGACGCGGTCGTACCGCTGGAGCTGACCGACGGCGGCGTCAAGCACGTGCGGATCGACCAGACCGTCGAGCCCGGGGCGTACATCCGTCGGGCCGGCGAGGACGTCGCCGCCGGCGACCTGGTCCTGACCCGCGGTACGGCGCTCGGCAGCGCGAACATCGGACTGGCCGCGGCGATCGGGCGAAACCGGGTGCTGGTGCGCCCGCGCCCGCGGGTGGTCGTCGTCTCGACCGGCAGCGAGCTCGTCGAGCCGGGCGCACCGATGGGTCCCGGGCAGATCGCGGACGCCAACAGCTTCGCGCTGACCGCGGCCGCCATCGAGGCCGGGGCGCTGGCCTACCGGGTCGGGATCGTCCCGGACGAGGCGCGCACGCTGCTGTCCACGCTGGAGGACCAGCTGGTACGCGCCGACGTGCTGATCACCAGCGGCGGCGTCAGCGTCGGGGCGTACGACGTGGTCAAGGAGGTCCTGTCGCGGATCGGCACCGTGCAGTTCGACAAGGTTGCGATGCAGCCGGGCATGCCGCAGGGCTTTGGCACCATCGGCCCCGACGACACGCCGATCTTCGCGCTGCCGGGCAACCCGGTGTCGGCGCTGGTGAGCTTCGAGGTCTTCGTACGGCCGGCGCTGCGCCGCATGATCGGCGCCGAGCCCCTCCAGCGGCCCCGTGTGTCGGCGGTCACGACCGAGTCGTTCAGCTCGCCGGAGGGCAAACGCTCGTTCGTCCGGGTGCACCTGTCGGTGCGCAAAGGTGTCCACGTCGTGACCCCGGTCAGCGGCCCGGGCTCGCACCTGCTCGCCGGGATGGCCCGGGCCAACGCCCTCGTGGTCGTCCCCGAGCAGGTCGTGCAGGTCGCCGCCGGTGAGCCGGTGACCGTGCTGCTGCTGGAGCGGCGGGCCCGGTGAGCGACCGGCTGACCCACCTGGACGACTCCGGTGCGGCCAGGATGGTCGACGTCACGGCCAAAGCCGTGACCGCGCGGTCGGCCACGGCGACCGGCCGGGTCAACCTGTCGCCCGAGGTCGTGGCGCTGCTGCGCGGTGAGGGGATGCCCAAGGGCGATGCCCTGGCGGTCGCCCGGGTCGCCGGCATCATGGGCGCCAAGCGCACCCCCGACCTGGTGCCGCTGTGCCACCCGATCGCGCTGTCCGGGGTGACCGTCGACCTGGTGGTTGACGACGCGGGGGTCGCCGTCACCGCCACGGCTCGCACCGCCGACCGTACGGGCGTGGAGATGGAGGCGTTGACCGCTGTCAGCGTCGCCTGCCTCACCGTCGTCGACATGTGCAAGGCAGTCGACGCCCGGGCGGTCATCGGCGGGATCCGGGTCGAGACCAAGTCGGGCGGCAAGAGCGGCCCGTGGTCGCGGTGACGGCCGGCCGCGTACTGGTTGTCACCGTGTCGGACCGCTCCTCCCGGGGCGAGCGGGCCGATGCGTCCGGGCCCTTGCTGGCCTCTTTGATGGCCGGGCTCGGCTTCGAGGTCGGCCCGGTGGTCGTCGTACCGGATGAGGTCGAGGCGGTCCGGGCGGCGCTGCTCGCAGGTGTCGACGAGGCGTACGACGTCATCCTGACGACGGGCGGCACCGGTCTCTCGCCGCGTGACGTCACCCCGGAGGCGACCGGGCCGCTGCTCGAGCGCGAGGCCCCCGGGCTCGCCGACGCCGTCCGTCAGCAGGGTCGCGATCAGGTCCCGACCTCGGTGCTTTCGCGCGGCGTCGCCGGCACAGTCGGCCGGACGCTCGTCGTCAACCTGCCGGGCTCGACCGGTGGCGTACGCGACGGCGTGGCAGCGCTGGCGCCGGTGCTCGCCCACGCGGTGGCACAGTTGCGGGGGGACGACCACTGAGGGGCTGGCCGGCCAGCGCCACCCACGGGGCGGTCGGCATCCGCCCACTGCGGCTGCGTGACGGGTCGGCCTGGAGCGAGGTCCGCCAGCGCAACCAGGCCTGGCTCGAGCCCTGGGAGGGCGCCCCCGAAGCGCAGCCCGACCTGGCCTGGGGCGACCGGCACAGCACGGCCGTCTTCGGTGCGCTGCTGCGCACGCTGCGCCGAGAGGCCAGGGCCGGCCGCGCGTTTCCCTTCGGCGTGACGTACGACGGCCGGCTGGTCGGGCAGGTCAACGTCAGCGGCGTGGTCCGTGGCGCGTTCGACAGCGGCGCGATCGGCTACTGGGTCGACCGGCGGGTCGCCGGTCTCGGCGTCACCCCGACGGCCGTCGCGATGGTCGTCGACCACGTCTTCGAGGTCGCGCGACTGCACCGCGTCGAGGCCAATGTCCGGCCCGAGAACGTGGCCTCCCTTCGCGTCGTCCAGAAGCTCGGATTCCGTCCGGAGGGCCGGCACGAGCGCTACCTGCACATCGACGGGGCCTGGCGCGACCACCTGACGTTCGGGCTGGTGCGCGACGACGTTCCGGAAGGGCTGCTACGGCGCTATACGGCGAGTTGAGCCTTCGGTTGACCTGACGGCGACACACCGCACGATGTCCACCGCTGTCGGGCACGCCGTCACTACGCTCTGTCATGTGGGCAGCGGCCTCATCCTCCTCGTCATCGTCGGTACCTGGCTCGCCGTGCTCGTCCCCATGGGACTTCGTTCGCACGACGGGCACCCCTCGCGCTCGGTGGAGCGGCTCGGGGACGCCGTGCGCGTCCTGGTGCGCCGCTCCGCCCGCACCGACCCCCCCGAGGAGCTGCCGGTCCCGGCAGGTGCGTCTCGGCGCAACCCGCTGCGCAGTGCTGCGGGCGCCGTCAAGCGTGAGGTGGGGCGCGGCCGTGCGGCCGTCACCAGCCACCGCCGTCAGCCGCTGCTGGGGCGCAGCCTCACCCTGAGCCGGGCTGTCGACCGGGTCGGGCGCCTGCTGCGTCGCCGGGCTCGCCGGCCCGGGACAGCGACCGGATGGCGGCGCCGCTCGCCGGTCACCCTGGCCACAATGCTGTGGCGGCGCCGCGAGCCCGCGCAGGCCCTGTCGCCGGCTGTGCGTCGCAGGCGGGTCCTGTCCGTCGTCCTGCTCGTCGCCGTGGGCAGCCTGCTGGGCGGCCAGGTGGGACCGGGCTGGCTGCACGCCGTCGGCGGGGCCGCCCTCACGCTCGCGCTGCTGGTCGTCGTCGATGGCCGGCGACACGCGGTCGCCCATGCCGACCGGGCCCGGCGGCGCGCCGGGCTGCGACGTGTCGAGACTCGGCAACGTCCGGATGCCCGCCCCGCGGATGCCCGCGTCGCTGCTGCCCGCGTCGCTGCCGGGCGTCGTCCGGCAACGCGTGAAACAGCCGCCCCTCTGCGGCCCGCTGCGCCGAGTCCCGCGACCGCCGGGCGCGAGTGGCAGCCCGTCCCGGTCCCCCTCCCGACCTACGTCGGCAAGGCCGTCGTGCCCGCCCGCCCCGTGGTGGTGGCCGACCTACCGGTCGAGTCGGTGCCCGCGATCGACGAGCCGGCCGAGGAGTCGGACGACATCCTCGAGCGTCGGCGGGCGGTCGGCGGCTGGTAGCCTCGGCACGGTTCTCGGGGCTGTAGCGCAGCCTGGTAGCGCACCTCGTTCGCATCGAGGGGGTCAGGGGTTCGAATCCCCTCAGCTCCACCAATCCGAACCCGACGACACGGTCCACGCCGTCGTAGCCACCGCTGCGGCGGCGTCGCCGTTGCTTCTGCCGCAGACTGCGCCATGCCCCCGTCGCGCGTCGGCCCCGGCCGGCCAGCCAAGGAGTCCAGCTGTGCCATCGCCAGCTGAAGACGTGCCCCCGCCGCGCGGGGCCCGGTCCTGCCCCCGCGCGGCCGGTATTCGCGCCCATCGCCAGCGCCGGCGGTGGACGACGGTGGCGCCAGGGGGGACAGCATGAGCCTGATACACGCCGTCGGTCACGCGCTGGCCATCGCCGGCTCGATGACCTGGGAGGTCCTCTGGGCCCTGGTGCTCGGCTTTGGCTTGTCAGCTGCTGTCCAGGCGGTGGTACGCAAGGACGAGATCACCCGGCTGCTGCCGGACGACCGGCCCGGGACGCTGTTGATAGCCACGGGCCTGGGCGCTGCCAGCTCCTCCTGCTCCTACGCCTCGGTAGCGCTGGCCCGCTCGTTGGTACGCAAGGGAGCCAACTTCACGGCCGCCATGGCCTTCGAGATCGCCAGCACCAACCTGGTGGTCGAGCTCGGCATTATTTTGGCGCTGCTCATCGGCTGGCAGTTCACCCTCGCCGAGTTCGTCGGCGGGCCGCTGATGATCCTTTTCCTGGCGCTGGCCTTCCGGCTATGGGTACGGGGCCAGGTCGTCGAAGCCGCCCGCGCCCAGGCCGACCGGGGTCTGGCCGGCAGCATGGAGGGCCACGCGGCCATGGACATGAGCGTGCAGGGTGATGGCAGCCTGTGGCAGCGGTTGCGCAGCCGCGAAGGGTTCACAGCGACCAGCCAGCTGTTCGTCATGGACTGGGCGGCTGTGTACAAGGACATCTTTGGCGGTCTGCTCGTCGCCGGCGCCTTCGCGGCCTGGGTGCCGGAGTCCTTCCTGCGGGCCTTCTTCTTCGAGGGTCACGGCGTGCTCGCCAAGATCTGGGGGCCGCTCATCGGGCCACTTGTGGCCGTCATCTCCTTCGTCTGCTCGATCGGCAATGTCCCCCTGGCCGCCGTGCTGTGGAACGGCGGCATCAGCTTCGGTGGCGTCATCTCCTTCATCTTCGCCGACCTGATCATCATCCCGATCATCTTGATCTACCGGAAGTACTACGGGACAAAGATGGCCTTGCGCATCACCGGCATCTTCTACCTGGTGATGGTGCTGGCCGGGTACGTCATCGAGCTGATCTTCGCGCCGTTGGGGCTCATCCCGAGCGGGCGCCATGCCAAGGTCACCGACGCCGCCGTGACGTGGAACTACACCACCTTCCTGAACATCGC
>JAYVYM010000283.1:0-5925 GCA_043784245.1 Frankiales bacterium | reverse complement strand
GGCGCTCGGTCCCCTCGCCCATCGGCACCCGGTCGAAGGCGTCGAACAGCCCGTCGTGGAAGGTCGCGTCGACGAGCTCGGCGTTGCCGAAGCGGTAGCCCTGGCGAGCCTTGGGCAGCAGGTACGGCGCCCCGGTCATCGACTCCATGCCGCCGGCCACCACGATCTCGACCTCCCCCGCGCGGATCAGCTGGTCGGCGAGCGCGATGGCGGACAGGCCGGAGAGGCAGACCTTGTTGATCGTCAGCGCAGGGACATCCATCGGGATGCCGCCCTTCACCGCTGCCTGGCGGGCGGTGATCTGACCCTGCCCGGCCTGCAGCACATGACCCATGACCACGTAGTCGACCTGCTCGCCGGTCACCCCCGAGCGCTCCAGCGCGGCGGCGATCGCGAACCCCCCGAGGTCCATGGCGGTGAAGTCCTTGAGCGCGCCGGCGAGCTTGCCGATCGGGGTGCGGGCACCCGCGACGATCACGGAAGGGTTGTCGGAGCGGGCCACAGTTCCTCCAAGCGGGGACGTCCCGGACCGGGACGGCGGTGCTGCCAGAATACGGGCCCAGGACCGATGTCAGGAGCCCCCGTGAAGATCACGCACATCGACCACGTCGGCATCGCCGTCGCCGACCTCGACGCGGCGATCGCGCTGTACGAGTCGGCGTACGGCATGACGTGCGTGCACACCGAGGTCAACGCCGAACAGGGCGTCCGTGAGGCGATGTTGCAGGTCGGCGACTCGGACTCCTACATCCAGCTGCTGTCGCCGCTGTCCGCCGACTCGACGATCGGCCGCTTCCTGGCCGGCAGCGGTCCCGGCCTCCAGCAGCTGGCCTACCGCGTCGACGACGTGGACGAGGTGTCGGCCCACCTGCGCGCGCAAGGCATGCGGCTGCTGTACGACAAGCCCAAGAGCGGGACGGCCGGCAGCCGGGTCAACTTCATCCATCCGAAGAGCGCCGGCGGGGTGCTCGTCGAGCTCGTCGAGTCGGCCACCCCAGGACAGGCCACCCTGTGAAGGACATCCTCGACGCCGTGCTGTCGGGCGACCCGGCCGCCCTCGCCGGCACGAAGGTCCCCGAGTCCTACCGCGGGATCGTCGTACGCAAGGACGAGGTCGACATGTTCGAGGGCCTCGCGTCCAAGGACAAGGACCCCCGCCAGAGCTTGCACCTGGACGAGGTCGCCACTCCCGAGCTCGGGCCGGGCGAGGCGGTCGTCGCCGTGATGGCGTCGAGCATCAACTTCAACACGGTCTGGACGTCGATCTTCGAGCCGGTCTCGACGTTCGGCTTCCTCGAGCGGTACGGCCGGCTGAGCGAGCTCACTCGGCGACACGACCTGCCCTACCACGTCGTCGGCAGCGACCTGTCCGGCGTCGTGCTCGCCGTCGGGCCGGGGGTGTCGAAGTGGAAGCCCGGCGACCGGGTCGTGGCGCACTGCCTGTCGGTCGAGATGGAGGACGCCGCCGGCTACGACGACGCGATGATGGATCCGCAGCAGCGCATCTGGGGCTACGAGACCAACTTCGGCGGGCTCGCCGAGCTGGCCCTCGTCAAGGCCAACCAGCTGATGCCCAAGCCGGGGCACCTGACCTGGGAGGAGGCAGCGGCGCCCGGACTGGTCAACTCCACCGCGTACCGCCAGCTGGTCAGCAAGAACGGCGGCGCAATGAAGCAGGGCGACACGGTGCTGATCTGGGGCGCCAGCGGTGGGCTGGGCTCCTATGCCACCCAGTACGCCCTCAACGGCGGCGCGGTCCCGGTCTGCGTGGTCAGCAGCCCGCAGAAGGCCGAGATCGTGCGCCGGATGGGTGCCGAGCTGGTCATCGACCGCAGCGCCGAGGGCTACCGGTTCTGGAAGGACGAGCACGACCAGGACCCCAAGGAGTGGCAGCGGTTCGGCAAGCGGATCCGCCAGCTCACCGGCGGCGAGGACATCGACATCGTCTTCGAGCACCCGGGGCGGGAGACCTTCGGCGCCTCGGTCTACGTCACCAAGAAGGGCGGGACGATCACCTCCTGCGCCTCGACCAGCGGTTACATGCACTCCTACGACAACCGCTACTTCTGGATGAACTTGAAGCGGATCATCGGTTCGCACTTTGCGAACCACCGCGAGAGCTGGGAGGCCAACCGGCTGATCGCCAAGGGGCTGATCCACCCGACGCTGTCCAGGACCTACCCGCTCGCCGACACCGGGCAGGCGGCGTACGACGTCCAGCAGAACCAGCACCAGGGCAAGGTGGGGGTGCTGTGCCTCGCTCCGCAGGAGGGCCTGGGCGTCGCCCCGGAGGCCGAGGAGTTCCGCGCGCGGCACCTCGACGCCATCAACCGCTTCCGCGACATCTGAGCGGACGCGCAGAAGCGGCACGCCGGACCGCAGCCCGTCGCGCCTGCGCGTCGCGCGGTCCCCGCGGTGGTAGGACAGGGGTCA
Organism: Frankiales bacterium; assembly: GCA_043784245.1. Lineage (GTDB taxonomy): Bacteria > Actinomycetota > Actinomycetes > Mycobacteriales > SCTD01 > JAYVYM01. The sequence goes on along the minus strand of JAYVYM010000283.1, from coordinate 3,492 downwards.
TGGGGACCACTGACGAGCACGACCTGCTCCCGCTGCACGCCGACGCCGACGCGACCGGCTTCGACAAGGTGCTTCGCGGCTACGACCCGCGGCAGGTCGACGACTACCTCGACCGGGTCGACCTGGCGCTGTCGGAGCACGAGGCTCGGCACGCCGACGACAACACCCGCCTCCTGACGGCGGACCGCGAGATCGACGCCCTGCGGGGCCGACTCGAGCAGGCCGAGCAGCGGGCCGAGGGTCGACCGGAGCCGGCCAGCCTGGTCGGGAAGCGGTTGTCCGCGATGCTCACCCTTGCCGAGCAGGAGTCTGCTGCCATGCGCGCCGAGGCGCAGGAGCAAGCCGATCACCTGCTGGCTGATGCCCGGGCGACTGCTGACACCGAGTACGCCGAGCGCACCGCAGCGCTGGAGCAGCGTGAGGACGAGATCGAGGGGTCCGCCGCCCAGGCCGACCAGCTGCGGCTTGAGGCTCAGCGCGACGCCGAGGTCGTCCGGGACAATGCCCGGCGGGGGGCCGACGCGGCCGTTCAGAGCGCTCAGCAGCAGGCCCACGAGACCGTGCAGAGCGCCGAGCAGCAGGCCCACGCGCTGCTCGGCGAGGCGCAGCAGAAGACCGAGGTGCAGCGTTCGAACGCCGATGAGGACGTTCGGCGGATGCACGACGAGGCCCGCGAGGACGCTTCCCGCACGACCGAGCAGGCGCAGCGCGACGTCCGCGACCTGGCCAGGCAACGCGACGCGATTGCGCAGCAGCTGCAGACCCTGCGCGACACCCTGACCGCGGCGACCGGTCCGCTGGGCGCGGGCTCGGTACCGCTCGGCGACGAACGCTAGGTCGTGACATGACCGGGCCCGCCGACTCCACCGCGCCCGGTACCGCCCACCAGCAGGGGGCAGCTGGGCAGGACCTCGTCGAGCAGGCTGTCGACCGGGCCGTCGGCGAGGTACGCGGTGCAGCCGCTGACGCAGCGACGTCGGCACAGCAAGCTTCCGCTGCGGCCACCGCCTCCGGGGTGGCTCGGGACGACTCGGCGCAGGCCAGGGACGACTCGGCGCAGGCTAGGGACGACTCGGTGCAGGCCAGGGACGACTCGGTGCAGGCTGGGACCGCCGCGATAGAGGCGGCCTCGGTGGTCGCCGCCGACGACCCGCTGCTCGACACCGCAGTCCGCAGGCTCGAGGCGCAGGTCGACGCGGACAACCCGTACGGCCGGATCGGGCAGCCGATGAACCGGTGGTCGCCGTTCAGGATCGGCTTCACGGCGGCGCTCGGCGTCGCTCTGGCGTACGGCCTGGTGCAGTCGCTCATTGCCGTGCGCAGCGTGCTGATCCTGCTGCTGGTGTCAGGTTTCCTCGCCATCGGCCTGGACCCGGCCGTTCGTTGGCTGGAGCGCCGCCGACTCTCGCGGGGGCGCGCTGTCGCGGTGGTGCTGCTGGCGGTGCTGCTGTTCTTCGTCGGCGTCGCGGCGGCGCTCGTACCGCCGATCATCGTGCAGGGGCAGCAGTTCGTGGCGGCGGTCCCGGACTATGTCCAGAATCTGCAGGACAACCAGCGGATCGCCCAGCTCGACGCCCGCTACCACATCCTGGACCAGGTACAGACCGCCCTGAACGATCCGGCGCGCATCGGCGGCACCGTGTTCGGCGGGGTCATCGGCGTCGGCAAGATCCTGGTCAGCGCCTTCTTCAGCGCCCTGACCGTCCTCATCCTCACGCTGTACTTCCTGTCCAACCTGCCGACGATGAAGGTGAACGCCTACCGCCTCGTGCCGCGCAGCCGACGGGCCCGGGTAGGTCTGCTGGCGGACGAGATCCTGACGCGGGTCGGCGGCTACGTCGCGGGGGCGCTCGGCATCGCCACGATCGCCGGCGTCACCACGTTCGTCCTGCTGCTGGTCATCGGGGTGCCCTACCCGCTGGCGCTCGCGCTGCTGGTTGCGCTGACCGACCTCATCCCCCTGGTCGGCGCCACCATCGGCGCAGCGATCATCACGTTGGTTGCGTTCTCGATCAGCCTCCAGGTCGGCATCATCGCGGCCGTCTACTACCTCGCCTACCAGCAACTCGAGAACTACGTGCTGTACCCGCGGATCATGAAGCGGTCGGTGGACGTGTCGCCGGCTGCCACCATCATCGCGGTGCTGATCGGGGCCTCACTGCTTGGCGTCATCGGCGCCCTGCTGGCGATCCCGATCGCCGCGGCTGTGCAGCTGGTGCTGGGCGAAGTCGTCGCCCCCCGCCAGGACGCCGCCTGAGTCAACCGGGCTGCTGGCTCACTCGATCCAGGTCCGGGGCAACGGCGGGCTGCCCGGCACGACCTGCGCCACGACAGCGTCGAGCAGGGCCTCGGTATGACCGACGAACAGGTGCTTGGCGCCGGGGAAGTCCAGAACCCGGGCCTGTGGGACGACGGCGAAGCGCTCGCGGGCCTGCGCGGGGCGCAGGTAGTCGTCCAGCTCAGGCACCAGTGCGACCAGCGGCTTGCCGGACCGCGCCCACACCGCGAGGTCCGCCGGCTGCGAGAAGCGCAGCGGTGGGCTGATCAGCAGCGCGCCCTCGACCGACGGGTCACAGCCGTAGCGCAGCGCGAGGTCGGTGCCGAACGACCAGCCGAGCAGCCACAGGTGCGGCAGGTCCTCGGCTTCGGCGAGGTCGAGGGCGGCCGCGACGTCGAGCCGCTCGGACTCCCCGGCGTCGAACTCGCCCTCGCTGGTGCCGGCCGCACTGCTGGTCCCGCGGGTGTTGAAGCGCAGCACAGCCAGGTCGGCCAGAGCGGGCAGCCGCCACGCGGCCTTGCGCAGCAGGTGGCTGTCCATCATCCCGCCCTCGGTCGGCAGCGGGTGCAGGCAGACCAGGGTGGCGACCGGAGGCCGGGACAGGGGCAGGGCCAGCTCACCGACCAGGCGCAGGCCATCAGCGGTGTGCAACGTCACCGGCCGCCGGTCGGCCGGCAGCATGGTGTTGGCCCGGATCGCGGTGCCGGCACTCATCGGGGTGTGTTGGCGGGCATCGCCGACGATCCTACCGACCGCGGGCTCAGCCGTAGCGCGGGGCGTTCTTGCTCCGGTGCACCTTGACACCGCGGCGGCCGCGGGCCGACCAGCACGCCGTGTGCCAGTGCCGGCGGTCGTCGGGCCGGCCCTGCGGCCAGGCGACGACGTGCGGCGAGCCGCTGGGGAGCACCTGGTCACAGCCCGGGCACCGGTAGGCCCGGCCGGCCGTGCCCGGGACCGCGCGTACGACGTGCCCGTCCTCGACCCGCTCACCGGCCGGGACCTGCGGCCTGTCCTCGTCCTGGCCCGACCGCAGCCGGTCCCGGGCCGCGGCACGCATCGCCGCCCGCCGCGAGCCGCCCGCCATCAGCGCCCACCCGTCCGGGCCACTACCGCTTGGCGCCGTCGCGCTTGGCGTAGTCGCGGAACCCGCGGCCGGTCTTGCGGCCGAGGTAGCCCGCCCGCACCAGGTGCTCCAGCATCGGGGCCGGGACGTC